>JBBIMZ010000397.1:0-4219 GCA_037444135.1 Solibacteraceae bacterium | reverse complement strand
CGCCGGTCCGGCGCCGCGCCGAGGCGGCGCCCTCGGCCATCGGGACGGCACAGCGGCAGTCCGGCATTCCCCGGCCGGAGGCGGCCGGGTCCGTGAGCGGCGCGGCTGCAGTGGAGCACTCCGGCAGGTTCCGGGAAGTCCTCCGGCTCAAGCCACATCTCGGCGCCCTGGAGGGGCGAGGACTCCCCGACCGGCTCGGCCGCTTCCCGGTCCGGCTCCGGGGCGCCGTGCGCGCCCCGGGCGCGAGGCGCGACGACCAGTTCAACGGCCGCCGCCAAGTCCTCCTCCTCAATCCGCCGGCGCCCCTGCAGGGCCGCTCGCGCCCGCGCTGCGCGGGCTGCAAGCAGATCCACGCGATGCCCTTCGACGCCGGCGGCCAAGGCGGAGCGGGCAAGGCGGCCGAGCGCTTCTTGACTGATTTGGATCCGGCTGAGCCTGCGCCGCCCTGATCGAATCTGAGCCCGAAGCCGCGCCAGCCCGCCGGCCTCGGGCTCGCCGTCAAGCCCGAGCAGCCGCCCGAGCAATGCGGCCCGCTGGACGCCTGTCGGGAGTTCTTCGGCGCTGACATGCAACCCGACCGCATCCTGGAGCCCGGCCGCCACGGGCCCCTCGCGCGGATCATAGGTCCCCACCAGAACGAACCGGCACGGGATCGTGGCGCTCACCCCCTCGCGCTCCACCAGAATTCTTTCCCGGCGCAAGGCGGCGGCGATCTGCCGGACCTGCCACGGCGCCAGGCGGTTGACTTCATCGGCGAGCAGCACCCCGCCGCCGGCGCGCGCGAGCAGCCCCGGCAGCAGTCGGCGCCGCCCCGTGCGGAGGGTGCGCTCAAAATCGAGGCTCCCGGTCAGCCGGTCCGGGGTCACACTGAGAGGCGCTTCGATGAACGGCGTCCCCTCGTCAAAGAGCGACCGGAAAGCTCTTGCCAGAGTCGTTTTCGCGGCGCCCGGACCGCCGCCGATGAGCACGCCCTTCAGCCCGAAATCCACGGCGAGCAGCAGCAAGGCCTCCTTGGCTTTCTCCAGGCCCGCCACCGCGGTAAAAGGCGGGCTCCGGCCTGGTTCAGTTCCGGCTTTGCCCGAACGCATGGACGCCCTCCGCCTCGCGCACTCCGAACACGGAGCGGACCGCCCGCTCGATGCGCACCGCCGCCTCCACTCCGCCCGGGGCTTCGCTCCGCAGGCGGTGCCGTAAGGCCATGACGGCGAGGCGCGTCACATCTTCCGCCGTGACGAGTTCCCGCCCGTCGAAAGCCGCCAGCGCCCGTGCGGCGCGAATCAGCGCCAGTTCTCCTCGATGACCGTCGGCCTGCAGCTTCAGGCAGAGTTCGGCGACGCCGAGCAACAGTTCGTGCTCGACGCGCACCCGGGCGAGCAGTTCTCGAGCCCGGATCAGACGCCGCTGCAGGCATTCCTGCTGCGCTCGCAAGGCCCGGGCGAAACCGGCGGGGTTGCGCTCGAACTGCTCCCGCCGCCGAATGATCTCCACGCGCGAGGCGATGTCCGGAATCGTCTCGGTCCGCACATGCAGGCCGAACCGGTCGAGCAACTGCGGCCGCAAATCGCCCTCCTCGGGGTTGCCGGAGCCGACCAGAACGAAGCGCGCCGGATGGACTACGCTGACGCCCTCCCTCTCGACGACGTTCCGGCCGCTCGCCGCTACGTCCAGCAAGAGGTCGACCAGGTGATCCTCGAGCAGGTTCACCTCGTCGATATAAAGGAAACCGCGGTGGGCCCGGGCCAGCAAGCCCGGCTCAAAGACCTTCCGCCCCGCTCTCAGCGCGCGCTCGATATCCAGCGTGCCGCACACGCGATCTTCGGTTGCGCCCAGCGGCAGCTCGACGACGCGGACCGGGCCGGACTCGGCAGGAAGCCGGCGGGAGCCGCTGGCCCGCTTCCGGCATTGCTCACACCACTGTCCCGGATCAGCAGGGTCGCATCCGAACAGGCAGCCTTTCACTCGCCGGATCGGGGGCAACAGTTCGGCGAGCGCACGCACCGCGGTGGACTTGCCCGTGCCCCGGTGGCCCAGGATGAGCACGCCGCCGATCTGGGGTTCGATGACGCTCAGGATCAGGGCCAGCTTCATTTCCTCTTGCCCGACGATGGCCGTGAAGGGGTAAACGTGCATCGTTCCGGAACCCAGCCGGGGTTGTACCTGTTGGATAGCAAATCCGCACCGGCCAGTCAAGTTTGCCGCCGGCGGGGATCGGCTCCGTCTGGAGCTCACCTCCGGAGAGCGAGTCCCTGGGACGCCCTCCGGCGGTTCCGGCGGCCGTTGACAAGCTCCTAGCCGTGGGATATCGTGAGTTGGAATCTGGGAAGGAAGTTCCCCAGGCGGGAAGGAGAGAGGTCGATGAGGATTGTTGTTTTGTGCTTCGTAGTGCTGGCGCTGTCGGCGGCGGCCGTTCCGGCGGGCGCGCAAGTGCTTTACGGCTCCATCGTGGGCAGCGTCGTCGATCAAAGCGATGCCGTGGTGCCCAACGCGACAGTCACCATAACGAGCAAGGATACCGGCCTGACGCGCGAGACGACGACGGACGGCGCCGGCCGCTATTCGCTGGTCAATGTCCTGCCCGGCGCTTATGAGCTGAAGGTGACGGCCCCCGGCTTCCGCACGCTGACTCGGGAAGAGGTCGTCGTGACAATCAACGCGGTGACTCGCGTCGACCTCCGGCTGGAGCTCGGGGCGGTGACGGAACAGATCACCGTCGCGGCGACGGTGACGGCGCTTCAGACCGACAAGTCCGATGTCCGCGCCGAGATCACCAGCCGCGAGATGACTTACCTGCCGCTGGCCAACTACCGGAACTTTCAGAACCTGTTCAATCTGATCCCCGGGGCGACGCCGGCCAACTTTCAAAACAGCGTCGGCTCGACGCCGGCGCGCGCTCTGACGACCAACATCAACGGGACGGCGCGCAACAACAACAACGCCCGGGTGGACGGGGCGACGAACGTCTACATCTGGCTGCCGCACCATATGGTGTACGTCCCGCCGGTGGAATCGATCGATACGGTCAACATCACCACCGGCTCATTTGACGCCGAGCAGGGCATGGCGGGCGGCGCCGCGATCACCGTCGCCACCAAGAGCGGCACCAACGAGCTGCACGGTTCGGCCTTTCACTATCACGACAACCACCGGCTGCGGACGCGGAACTTCTTCCTGCCGCCGGACCGCGGCAAGGCCAAGTCGATCTTCAACATTTTCGGCGGCACGCTCGGCGGCCCGATCGTCAAGGACAAGCTGTTCTTCTTCGGCAGCTTTGAAGGGACGCTGGAGCGCGCGGGCATCACGCGGCCGAACGACTCGGTCCCCACTGCCGCGATTCGCGCCGGCAACTTCAGCGGGCTGCCGGTGACCTTGTATGACCCGTTTACGGGCAATCCCGACGGGACCGGCCGGCAACCGTTCGCCGGCAACATCATCCCGGCGGCGCGCATCCATCCCATCAGCCAGAAGATCCAGAGCTTCGCTCCGCTGCCGAACGTTCCGGGCACGTCGCAGGGTACGCTGAATAACTACTTCAGCTCCGGCACCGAGAAACTGAACCGCTATAACACGGACGTGAAGATCAACTGGAATCCGCAGAGCAACTTGGCCGTGTGGGGTAAGTACAGCCGGATGGATGCGCAGGTCGACTCGAAGTTCGCCTTCGGCGACCTCGGCGGACCCGGCCTGTCGCGCGCGGGCGCGCCGGAGGTGGCGCCCATGGACGTGAACATCTTCACCTTCGGCTACACGAAGACGTTTTCGCCGACGTTTCTGGTGGACGGCACCGTGGCCGTCAACCGGATGGACACGCGAGGGACTTATCCCGGCTACGGCAAGAATACCGGATCGGAAGTCTGGGGCATCCCGAACACCAATGATCCGATCGTCACCGGGACGGGCGGCGAGCGGCTGAAAGCCGCCTGTCCGGCGATCGCCAACGGCGGCTGCTACACGGGAATGCCGTCGCTGATCCACGGCTTCACGACGTGGGGGAACACGGCCGGCTGGCAGCCCTATTTCTACATCGAGCGCACCTACAACTACGCGACCAACGCCACCAAGATTCAGGGGCCGCACGAGATCCGCTGGGGCTTCGATATGGTCCGCTACCACATGGATCAGTGGCAGCCGGAGGTCAGCGGCGGGCCGCGCGGGAGCATCACCTTCAGCGGGGACGTCACCGGCGCCCGCGGCTACACGTCGAATTACCTGAATTCGTATG
>JBBIMZ010000396.1:0-4225 GCA_037444135.1 Solibacteraceae bacterium | reverse complement strand
AACAGCCACTATGACGCACTCCAGGCGACGCTCGAACGGCGGTTTTCGGGCGGCTACCAGGTCTACGTCGCCTACACCTGGTCGAAGTGCACCTCCATTGCCGGCATCGGCAACAGCGGCGACGAGCCGTCGATCAAAATTCCCGCCTACTACCACTTGAACCGCTCCTTGTGCGGCATCGAGACGCCCCACAACCTGGAGGCCAGCGCGATCTATGAACTGCCGTTCGGTCGTGGAAAGCGCTGGGCCACCGGCGGCGTCGCGGGGGCGCTGGCGAGCGGCTGGCAGATCAACGGCTTGCTGAGCTCCTACTCGGGCAATCCGTTCAGCGTTTCGGCTTCCGGAACCTCGCTGAACGCCCCGCGCAACAGCCAGCGGGCCGATCTGGTCGGATCCGGGCCGGTCAAAAAGCTGGGCGGCGTCGGCGCCGGGATGGCGTTTTACGACTGGACGCGCTTTGCTCCCGTTACTGAGGCGCGCTTCGGAACGGCCGGCTTCAACATCCTGCGCGGACCCGGCCTCGTCAACCTGGATCTGGGCATTTTCCGCCGCTTCGACCTCACCGAGCGGATGAAGCTCGAGTTCCGCGCCGAGGCCTTCAATGCGACCAACACGCCCCATTTCTCCAACCCGAGCAACAATATCTCGAACCTGCGGCTGAACGCCGACGGCACGTTTCGCAGCGGTGTCTTTGAAGTCACCGGCGTGCGCAACACCGGCCGCGAAGGCATCGACGAGCGCGTGTTCCGCTTCGGTCTCCGCTTGAGCTTCTGACTCCTCCGGGGGCCCTCAGGTAGCTCGTGGCGGGCCCGGCCGCCACGGGCTGCCCGGATTGCAGCCGGCCGGCGCCGCAACTCTCGCCGGGCCGATGATATAATGCGTCGCTTGAGCCGGTACCCGCTCCAGCCGATCGATCTCGGCGGCCTTCGCACGATCCCCATTCGCCGGCGTGGCGGCAAAGTCAGCGTCGAGCAGTTCGCCGTCCCGAGCCCGAAGGGCGCGCGCGCGGGCCGGTGGCTCGACATGCTGCCTCGCCTCCTCGCCGCCGATTCTTTCCGGGCGCTCGTCGAAGCTATCGAAGCGGCGCGGCGCACCCAAAAGCCCGTGATCTGGGGTTTGGGCGGGCACGTCATCAAATGCGGCCTCGCTCCCGTGCTGATCGACCTGATGGAGCGCGGCTTCGCCACCGCATTCGCAATGAACGGCGCGGCGGCGATCCATGATTTCGAGATCGCCCTCTGCGGCCAGAGCCGCGAAGAGGTCGAGGCCGTGTTGCCCGAAGGCCGCTTCGGCGCCGCCGAAGAGACGGGCCGCGAGATGAGTCTCGCCTACGCGGCCGGCTCGCGCGACGGACTCGGAGCCGGCGAGGCCTTGGGACGCCACTTGGACGGGCTTGCGCCCGCCGAGTTTGCCTCTTACAGTCTTCTGCTCGCCGCCTGGCGCCGCAGCGTTCCGGTTACGGTTCACATCGCCATCGGCGCCGACACCCCGCACACGCACCCGGCGGTCGATCCGGCGGCACTCGGCGCCGCAACCCACCTGGACTTCCGCCTTTTCTGCACGCTCATTGCCGGGTTGAACGGCGGCGGTGTCTACGTGAACGTCGGCTCGGCTGTTCTGCTTCCCGAGGTTTTCTTGAAGGCCGTCTCGGCCGTCCGAAATCTCGGCCACCCCCTGCGCGAGTTCACGACCGCGAACCTCGATTTCATCCAACACTACCGGCCCCGGGTCAACGTCGTCACCCGGCCTCACGCCGAAGCCGGCGGCCGGGGCATCGCCATCACCGGGCACCACGAGCTGATGTTACCCCTGCTTGCCGCCGTGCTCGCCGATCGCGATTCGGCATGAACGGGACCGCCGGGCCCAACGTCCCTCCCGAAGCGCCCGCCGGTGCGGAGCCGTTCTGGAACTACCAGGATCTGCTGCTGCTCATCGGTCTGGCTTTGCCGTCGCTGCTGGCGGCCGCCGGCCTGGTGACGCTGGCCGGGCTGGCGCTCGGGGGCCCGGTGCGTTCGGCCGCCACCGTCCTGGCGCTGCAATTCACCGCCTACGGGCTCTGGTTTCTGTGCCTCTTCGCTGTGTTGAAACTGCGCTACGGCCGACCGTTCTGGCGGTCGCTCGGCTGGGTGCGGCCGCGCGTTCCACTCCGCCGGTTCCTGGCGGGCGGCGTCCTGCTGGCTTTCGTCATCGCTCTTCTGGGCGCCCTGCTGCGGACGCCCGACATCGACATGCCGATCAAACAGCTGCTCCGCGACCGGGCGTCGCTCGCCTTGGTGGGCCTGTTCGCCGTCACGCTCGGACCGCTGTGCGAAGAGCTGATCTTCCGCGGGTTCTTGCAGCCCCTGCTGGCCCGGACGTTCGGCCCCGCCGCCGCGATCCTGGCCACGGCGGTGGTCTTTGCCGCGCCGCACGGGCCGCAGTACGCCTGGTCCTGGCAGCACGTGCTCTTGATCACGCTCGCCGGCGCCGTCTTCGGCTGGACGCGCCTTCGCTCCGGCTCGACGCTGGCCGCAGCGGTCATGCACGCAGGCTACAATCTTGTTTTCTTCGCCGCTCTGGCGGCGCAATGGGAGGAATTCTCGAACACATGGTAGAAACCATCTCATGGGCGGGCGACGCCGTCATCATGATCGACCAGCGGCGCCTGCCGCGCGCCATCGAGTACGTCACCTGCCGGACCTACCAGGAGGTGGCCGAAGCGATCCGCTCCATGGCCATACGCGGGGCGCCGGCCATCGGCGTCGCCGCGGCGATGGGTGTGGCTCTGGGCGTGCTGCGCGCTGATCCGGCCCGGCTGGACGCCGAGTTCGCCCGAATTTGCGAGACGCTGGCGGCCACGCGTCCCACGGCGGTCAACCTGTTCTGGGCGATCGACCGCATGAAGCGCGTCTACGAATCCCTGCGCGGCCGGCCCGTCGAGGAGATCCGCGCGGGGCTGGCCGTCGAAGCCCAGCGCATCAAGCAGGAGGACATCGCCGTCAACCGCGCCATTGGCGAGCATGGCGCCTGCCTGGTCCCGGACGGCAAGACCGTGCTCACGCACTGTAACGCCGGCGCCCTCGCCACGGCCGGTTACGGGACGGCTCTCGGCGTGATTCGCGCCGCCGTCGCCGCCGGCAAGCGGATCGACGTCTTCGCCGGCGAGACGCGCCCCTTCCTGCAAGGCGCCCGCCTGACGGCCTGGGAGCTCCTCCAGGACGGCATCCCCACCACCGTCATCACCGACAACATGGCCGGCCATTTCCTCCGCTCCGGGCGCATCGGCTGCGTGCTCGTCGGCGCCGACCGCATCGCGGCCAACGGCGACGTCGCCAATAAGATCGGCACCTACACGCTGGCCGTGCTCGCCCGCGAGAATCGCGTCCCGTTTTACGTCGCCGCGCCGGTCTCCACGCTGGACCTGTCGCTGGCTTCGGGCGATGAGATTCCCATTGAGGAGCGGCCCGCCGCGGAAGTCCGCCGTTGCGCCGGCGTTCCGGTGACGCCCGAGGAGGTCGCCGTCGCCAATCCGGCCTTCGACGTCACGCCTCACCGCTACGTCACCGCCATCGTCACCGAGCGCGGTATCGCGCGGCCGCCCTACGCGGAATCGCTGCGCGCGCTGGCCGCATCGGAGCTTACCCCGGCCGGCTGACGCGCCTGCCGCCGCACTCTTCCGGATGCCCGGCGCCATTTATAATCACTTCAAGGTGGCTGACCCGGTGCTCCCCTGGTTCGCACTGCGCGTCAAATCGCGTTTCGAGAAGAAGACCGCGCTGCACCTGGAGGGTCTCGGCCTGGAACCCTTCAATCCGCTCTACCGGAGCCGCCGCCGCTGGTCGGACCGGACCAAGCAGGTCGATCTGCCCCTGTTTCCGGGCTACGTGTTCTGCCGCTTTGACCCGAACGACCGTTTGCCGGTCCTCCAGGCGCCCGGAGTAGTCTCGATCGTCGGCTTCGGCGGCCGGCTGGCGCCCGTTGCCGAGGAAGAGATCGCCGCGATTCAGACCATCGTGCGCTCGGGCTCGCCTGCCCTGCCGTGGCCGTTCCTGCGCGAGGGCCGGCGCGTGCGGCTGGTCCGCGGCGCCCTGCGGGGCCTGGAAGGCATCCTGTTGGAAGTGAAGAGCGAATGGCGCCTCGTCGTTTCCGTGACCCTGCTCCAACGCTCGGTCGCCGTCGAAATCGACCGCGACGATATCGAGCCCATCTTGTAAGGCGGAGCGCTCTGCGTTAGGCTAAGACTTCA
>JBBIMZ010000395.1:0-4225 GCA_037444135.1 Solibacteraceae bacterium | reverse complement strand
GCTCGAGGACCCAGATTTCGGTCTTGGGGCGGCCGGCGCAAAACGCGATCCGCTTTCCGCCGGGATGGAAGCTGACGCCTCCCTGGATCTCGGGCGGCAGCCCCAACCGTCGTGCCGCGCCCGTCGAGGTCTCCACCGCCCAGACCGTCTGCGAGCTCTCCTCGCCGATCGTCATCAGCAGATCCCGCCCGCCGGGAGCCCAGCCGAGCGCGCTCAAGTAGCCTTTTTCCGGCGCCTCGATGCGGCGCGCGCCGCCGCCCAGCTCAAGCAGGAACACGCCTCCGGAGGCGGCGAAGGCCAGCCGCCGCCCGTCCGGCGAAAGCGCGGGGAAGCGAAGCGTCGACCCGTGGCGGTAAACCGTCTCCTCGCGCCCCGAATCGATCTGCCGGCGGCGGACCTGGTCGCCTGCCAAATAGAGGACCGCTTTGCCGTCCTCCGCCCACACGCCCTCCAGCCCGCGAAACGAGCCCGACTCGTCAATCACCAGCGCCTCGGCCCGCCCCGAACGGGCATCCACCAGAAAAAGCCCGCCGCGGGCCCGCCGGTCGCTCCCGCTGACCAGCAAGCGCTCCCCGTCCGGAGACCAGCGGAAGCTTTCAACATGCGAGAGCCGCGTATGGAGGTCCGTCTCCTCGCCGGTGTCGAGCGTGCGCACCGAGATCAGCCGGCCCTCCTGCCCGAAGTTCTCGCTGCCGCGCACCGAGAGGAACGCGATCCGGCGGCCGTCAGGCGCAAAGCTGGGAGCGCTGTTGACGCCCCGGTAGCGCGTCGGGACGAGTCTGGCGGCAACCCGGCCGCCGCGGCGCAGGTCGATTTCCGCCTCATAGACGTCAGCGCCGCCCGCCCGGAGCGCGAAGTAGTAATCGCCCCGATCCGTCAGCCCCATCGGGATGATTCGCCCCAAGCCCCGCACGAGCTGTCGCGGCTGGCCTGCGGCCTTGCCGCCCTGCACGGGAATCGCCCACAGGTCCAAGGTTCCGGCGCGGTCGCTCAGAAACAGAACGGCCTTGCCGTCGCGGCTCCACAGCGGATAGAGGTCGTTTGACGGGTGCTGCACCAGCGGTTCCTCCCGGGCACCGTCGGCGGCGAGCAGCAGGATGTCCCGCCGGTCCAGTCCCGGCTGTTCCAGGCTGTCATAGACGATCCAGCGGCCGTCCGGCGCCAGATCCATCCGCTTCGGGTAGAACCAGCTCAGCGACTTGAGCACCTGGACCGATCCGTCGCCGGCCCCGATCAGCGCGATCTGACTGATGTTGTCCTTGCGGAAGAGCAGCGTCAGGATCCGGCTGCCGTCGCGCGACCAGGCCGACGGCTGCACAAACCCGGCTTCGGGGTTGCGAAACAGGGTGCGCGGCGCCGACCGCCCGTCCGTGGCGATGACGCGCAGTTCATAGAACTTTTCCTCGTTGAACCAGGCGTAGGCCACCTGCCTGTTGTCAGGCGAGATCGTCGAAAAGTAGGCGAACTCTCCCGGATTGCGCATGGCATCTTTGTGCGTAAGGCGGCGGAGCTTCGAATCCTGGAGGCGGAACCAGGCCAGGTCTCCCGTGGTCGTGTCCACGCACGAAATGTAGGCGCCGTCCGGCGACGGCTGGCCCAGGTGATTCGCCGCACGATCAGTCCACACGGCCCGCGCGGTGAGGGCGCGTTGCCGCGTCTCGGCGCAAATCCCGGGCCCGGCGGCCGCAGACAAAGCCGCCGCGCAGAGTGTCGCCAGCCCCTTCATTCGGCGTAAGGAATTGTACTACAACACATAGTCCCGGCTCGATGGTGGTGAGCAGTTACAATGAGGGAATCGACGCGACCGGCCAGGAGGAACCCCGTTGACGAAACACCGCATCTTCTCGACTCCTTTCGCGAAAGTCTATCCGATGTACGTTCAAAAAGCCCAACGCAAGGGCCGCACGCAGCAGGAGGTGGACCAGATCATTTGTTGGCTGACCGGCTACGACCAGGCCGGATTGCGGCGGCAGATCGAGCGGCAAACGGATTTCGAGACATTCTTCGAGGAGGCCCCGGCCATGAATCCGAACCGTACCTTGATCAATGGCGTCGTGTGCGGCGTCCGCGTGGAAGAAATCGCAGATCCGCTGATGCGAGAGATCCGCCATTTGGACAAGCTGATTGACGAACTGGCCAAGGGCAGGCCGATGGACAAGATTCTGCGCCGACAAGCCGGCGCTTTCAGAAAACGGTGAGTCGCTTAACTCAGCCGATCTGCGCAGGCGGATGTGGTGAGGCGTGAGGACTCCTGGCGGCTGCATTCGCGTCTGACAGTCCTCCCCGCCCGGCGCGGCCCGGTCAGGCTAATTCCGTCGGGCGGAGGGACAATGGGGCGGATCCTCTTGCAGGCCGGGATATCCTTCTTGCAGGCCTCAATTTTCTCCGGCGGCCACCGGGTCGTGTCGGCGGAAAGTAACCAGCATGTACCCCTCGCCGTAGCGAGCCGGGAACGGATAGGTGGCGCCGTAGAGGGCCTTGCGGTTCCCCAGCGGGTCGTACACGTCGGTGAGCGAGAACAGGTGAAAGCGCTGGAGGACCCCGAAATCGAGGATGTTGCCGCCGCCCATGCAGTTTTCGAGCACCAGATCGGGGTGGCGCCGGAGTAAGTCTTCGTGAAGCTGGCAGTAGGCCAGCGTCTGCTCGTAAGTACCGGCGTCGGGGCTGTGGCCGTGGAAGTCGCGGCGGCAGGTTTGCAAAATTGACTGGTCATGCTCGAGGTGGTCGAGCTGGAGCTCGCCGGCCACGCGTTCGAGCAGCGCGGGAACCGCACCGGGTCGGCAATCCACTCGCCCGCCTTCGGATGCCAGCCGCCGTAGAGGCCGCCGCCATCGGCCGGCCGCTGGACGGCGAACCAGGGAACGGATTCCTCCCCCAGCCACCCCCGAGAGCCACTCGCGTTTTTCCGGCACCGGGTAGGCAGGCGGGGAACTCGTGCCGTTCGGCCCCTGGCCTGCCGCTCAAGGCGAACCGCCATCCGGAACAGGCGCGAGGGATGTTCCCCTCCTACCCACGCCCGGCCCGAGCGGGAGACCAGCCGCGTAAGCGCCACCCCGCCCTCGGCGAACGCCACTTCCGCGGTCAGCGCTTCGTTGCCGAGCCCTTAGCGGTCTTCCGGCGCCGCGAGTTTTGCCGCCAGGAGCGCCGCAACAAGCTTGGCCGCCAAAGCCATTTGCTTCTTCGGCTGCCTAGGTCTCTACCAAAGCAGCTTCAATCCCAACTGAATGGCGCGCCCGCTGCTCTTTTCGTCCGTGACCGTGCCGAAAGCCGCGCTCGCCGGATTCGTGTTCGGGTTCTGGAACTGGACGTGATTCAGCGCGTTGATTCCCTCGGCGCGGAACTGGAGGTTGACGCCCTCCCGGATCGCCGTGTTCTTGATCACCGACAGGTTCCACTGGTTGATCCCGTCGCCCCGGACGCCGTTGAAGCGCGAGCTGAATTTGCGCAGGTTCCACGCGAGCTGCTTGGCCGAGCTGCGCTCGAATCCCGCGTCGACGTTGAACCAGCGGTCCACGGTGCGTTGGCTTTTCGGCAGCGGAATATCCTTGAGATTGCCGAAGAAGATCGCGTTGCCGAAGCCGAGCGCCTGGCCGCTCTGTCCCGTGTAGATGCCCTGGACCTGCCAGCCGGAGATCAGCTGCCGGGCCACGCCGTGCGAGGAGGCGCCGAACCGCTTGCCGCGGCCGAAGGGAAACTCATAGATCCAGCTCAGCGAGAAACGGTGCGGGAAATCCTGGTCCGAGATCACGCGCTCGGGATAAGTATCGCCGCCGTTGAGGAAGCTCGTGGCCTGCATGAATTTCGACCAGGTATAGGTGGACTGGAAAGTGTAGCCGGCGGCGAAGCGGCGCTCGGCCTTGATCTGGAGCGAGTGGTACCAGGCAAAGCCGATGTAAGTGTAGTCGGAAATTCCCGTGAAGTGGGGATAAGGCATCAGCAGTTGAGCGCGCGAAACCGTAGTGCCTGCCAGGCCCGTGCCGGGCAGCAACGGGTAAAACGGGCTCGGGAACAGCGAGGTCATGAAATCGATCGTCGCCTGATCGCGGACCGGCGAGCGGCTGAGCCACTGGTTCGGCACCGGATCGAGATTCCGCGCGATCTCGAGGTTAGTCCCTCGGTTGCCCACGTAGGCCAGATCGAGGAGCACGCGCGTGGGCAGTTCCCGCTGGATCGAAAACTGCCACCGCTGGTTGTAGGGCGTGATGGGTTTGGGATTGAAAACTGA
>JBBIMZ010000394.1:0-4226 GCA_037444135.1 Solibacteraceae bacterium | reverse complement strand
GAATCGATCCGGTGGAGCTGGCGCGGACTCTCGGCCAACGCATCGTGTAGTTCCATCTGAAAGACACCAAACCGGAGACGCGCGGCGGGGCCAAGAGCCGCCTCGACCGTCCCGACATGATGAACGACCCGCCCTTTTTCCCGCTGGGCCATGGCGGGGTGGACTTTCCTTCGCTCAAGGCGCACTTGGACGGGATCGGCTGGAGCGGCTGGCTGACGGTCGAACTGGACTCGTCGCCCTTCTGCCCGCCCAAAGAGAGCGCCCGGATCAGCCGCGACTACATCGAGCAGGTGCTGCGGATTCCCGTGGCGGATTCCTGAAGGTGCAGCGCCGATTTGCCGATGAAAAGAGCGGGACAACCGGCGGCTACGGTGTTATCCTGGAAGTGGCCCACAGAAGGGGGCTACCTTTGGACGAGCAACTGAAGCGATTGATGCAGGAGTTGGGGAACGCGATCAACGAGTCGCTGTCGGACTCGGACCGCATCGCGGCGGCGATCGGCGAGATCAAGCGGGCCGGCTACGACGTCTTCCTGGTTCTGGAGGCCACAATCGGCTTCAACAAGCGCACCGATGCGGACGAGGAACGGCCGGCCGAGGCCGAGTCGAATTACCCGGGGCGTCTGCATGCTTCGTCGGGCAAGATCCGCTGGACGTCGCAGGATCAGAAGTTCCTCCGCGCCCTGAAGATTGCCGTGGACGACGAGCGGGATTAGTTGAGCAGTTCCTTGTAGACCTCGCCCGTCTTCTCGACGGCGGTGCGCCAGGGGAACCGGGCCGCGCGGTTCCAGCCGCGGGCCGCCAGTCGTTCCCGCAATTCCACGTTGCTCGCCAGGCTTCGCAAGGCCGAAGCGATCTCGTCTTCCTCGAGCGGATCCACGAGAATCGCGGCATCGCCGGCCACCTCCGGCAAAGCGGACCGGTTGGAAGTGATCACCGGCAGGCCGTGCGCCATCGCCTCGAGCACGGGCATTCCGAAGCCCTCGTCGAGCGAAGGAAAGGCCAGGATGGAAGCTTGCCGGTAGAGCTGCTCAAGGCGCTGCCGGGGGACGTAGCCGGTTACCTCGATATCGGAGCGCCGCGGACTTCGCTCGATCTCCTCGAAGATCTGGGCGGCGCCGAAGCCGCTCGATCCCGCCAGCACGAGCCGCCAGCCGGGCGGCATCGCCCGGAAAGCCCGGACGAGGCGGATGAGGTTCTTGCGTTTCTGAATCGCCCCGACGTGAAGCACCAGCGCGAGGCGCCGGCCTGCGGGCAGAGTGGGCGGCAGGTCGACGCCGTGGGGAACGACGCGCAGCCGGCGCCTGTCGACGCCCAGCAAGTCGCTCACCTGGGAGGCGGTGAACTCCGAGACGGCGATGATCAGATCCGACCGCGCGGCCGCCTCGAGGGCCTGGCGGGCGAAGCGCCGGCGGAACTCGGGTGTCGAATAGTCGGCGGTCAGCACGAACAGGTCATGGAAGGTGGCCACGGCGCGGCGGAAGCGGCTTGCTGGGAGGCGCTGGTTGAGGCCGTGGAAGAGGTCCGGGGCGAGCCAGGGCGCACGCTCGACCAACAGCCGCCGCCGGCAGTTGGGCGGAGCAGGCCGGCGCCACCCGGCCAGGAAGCGGTGCGCGCGGTAGCATAGCAGGAACCGCGCCTCGGGCCAAGCGGCGGGCAGACCTTGAATCATCTGGTCGCAGTAAACGCCGATGCCGGTGAGGTCTTCGTCCAGCGAGAGGACATGCGGCGGCGTGTCCGGTCTGCACCGCTTATTCTCGCACAGGCGCCGCCGGCACCAGTCGAGCGCTTCCTCCAGCGGCGTTTCCGCATCCAGAGGCCAGGAGGCCACGCGAAGCGCGACTCGGAGGCGGTCACGAACCGAACCGGCTGCGGCGCCGGGTTGTTCCAGGGCTACGAGGACGGCGAAGCGGGCCGGGCCCACACGGGCGACGAGCCCGGTTTCGTCGAACATCTCCTGCAGCGTCCCGGCCGCGAGCACGATCTCCTGGGTCTCCGGATCGCCGTCGAGTTCGACGAGCAGGAGCTGGACGCGGAGGCCGGCGGCCTTGGCCAGCCGCCGCATGCGCGCAGCGAGGGCCTGGAATCCGCCCGCGGTGAATGTTCCCGTGAGCTCGTCGGTCAGCGCGAGGCTTTCCAGGGCGTTGCGCAGGCGCTGGCGTTCGACGGCGGCGCGAAGCGTCCGGGCCAGAGGGAGGCAGTCGATTTCCGACTTGATCAGATAGTCCTGGGCGCCGCGCCGCAGCAAGCTGATCGCCAGGGCCTCGTCCTCGGGCTCCGCCAGGATTATGACCGGCAAGGCCGAGGCGCAGCTCCGAAGCCGGGAAAACGCGGGCAGGAAGCCTTCCGGGAGGGCGGCGTCGAGCAGGATCACGTCGAACTGCTCGGCTTGAAGCGCATCGAGCGCTTCGGCTAAGTCGCCGGCGGGGACCAGCTCCCATGGCTGCATCCATGAGCGCATGTAACGGACTTCCTCGATTTCCAGGAGCGCCTCTTCGAGCAAAGCGGTCGTCTCCAGATCGGCGGCGACCAGCAGCGCTTTGAGCGGACTCGGCGGCATCAGACCACGCCCCAACAACAATAGTGGCCGCCGGCGGCCCGGGATCTCCCCCCACCTACTTGACGACGATGCTGGCGACGCGCTGATTGTCGAACTGGTCGGTGACGCGGACGGCGACCGTCTGTTCGCCCGCAGCGGCGCCGGAGAGCTCGACGGCAAAATCGAGCTGGGAGGAATCGGTGAGGCGGGTGACCGGCTCGGCGACGATCCAGTCTCTCCCGTTCAGCGAATATTCGGCCCGCTGGATCAGGGAGAGGGCGTCGGCGGCCTTCCACTCAATGCGCAGAGAGGCGCCCGCGCGCGTGGCCTTGAGACCGGAGATCTCAGGCGGCGTGTTGTCGATCAGGAACGGCTCGCTGACCAGCGCGGCGCTCAGAGCCCGGTCCGGCGGGTTGCTTTTGCGGTCCGAGGCCGTGACGCGGAGGCGGTACTCGCCATCGGGAAACGCGGTCGAATCCCAGGAAAGATAGGGATCGGAAAGCTCGTCCTGCAAGAGCTTCCACTCGGATTCGCCGGCGCCGCGGATCTCTACTTTGTAGACGAGCTCGTCTCCGTTGTCGTCTTCCGCCAGCCAGCGGGCGCCGAGATAGCCTTTGGCGTACTGGACCGATTGCGCCGTGGAGGCCGTGACCGGCTTGGGCGGCGAGGCGGACTTCGCCTCGGTGAGCGCGGGCAAAGTGATCGTCCTGGGGCTGGTCAACGTCAGGGCTCGCGGCGGGAAGCGGTAGTTGGGCGGCGTGACCGCGATCTTCAGGATCTACGGGGCGACCTTCTTATGAAGGTAGGCGATTTCGACGCGGCTGACCACCGGCGTGGCGTTCGCGCCGCCGGAAGCGAGCGTGAGCCGGTACTGGAGGAACCGGGCGGGCGGCGCCTGAATCCGGCCCGCAAAGCCGGAAAGCTCGACCTTCGACCAGGGGCTCCAGCTCTGGCGCGGGCGGTCGAAATTGCCGCTGCGGGCTTCGATGCCCACGGCCCCTCCGCGCAGTTCGGCGGTGAAGCGGATGGCGCCCCAGTAAGAAAAGGTCTCGGCATCCAGCACCGAGCTTTCGAACGAGCCGCTCGGGTTGAGTTCCGGGCCGATCCGGTAAACTTGGCCGACGTTGCCGGTGGCGGCAAAGACGCCGCCGTCGCGGGCGGCGTACAGCGCCGTGATCTGCTTGGGAGGGATCTTCAGGACCAGCGTGTGGAGGTGATCGGCTTCCAGACGGTAGAGCTTTCCTTCGTCGCCGGTTCCGAGCAGGATATCTCCAGTCGCCGTGACCGCCAGCGAGTAGACGATCTCCTTGGTGTCGCTCCAAACCGTGCGCGGGAAGCCTTCCCGGTCGATCCGGCACACTTCCGATCCGCCGGTCACCGTCGTGCGGACCACGGGCGGTGCGGCGGGCGCGGCGGGCGTTCTCTGCAACGTGACCGCTCCGGGCGCCGCCGGAGACGTCGATGGCGCGGGTGCCGGCGCTGCCGGGCCGGGTGGCGGGGCGGGCAATCCCGCCGGCTGTTTGTCTCCGACGGCGGCTGCGTAAACCGAGCCGTCGGGGGCGACAGCCAGGGCGGTGACCTCCCGCTTGCCTGCCTGGTGGAGCACGAACGCCGCTCCGTCGGAGGCGACCCGCATGATCAGCCCGCTCGGCTCGGTTCCGGCAAAAATCGTGTCGTGCGGGTCGACG
>JBBIMZ010000393.1:924-4234 GCA_037444135.1 Solibacteraceae bacterium | reverse complement strand
GGCGCCGGCGGAGCGCTCCGGCCGCTCACGGTCACATAGCCGAGGTCGGAATTATAGCGCCCTCCCCCGCCTCCCCCACCCCAGCCGCTCTGCACCGGAGGCGGCGTGTAGACGTAGAAGACGCGGCTCGGACTCCAGAAAGAGTAACCGAACGGGCTGTGGAACAAGCCTCCCGCCGGGATGAACGTCAGCATCCCGAAGTACGGATTCCAGTACCAGCCGCTCGTGCGCCAGGGCACGCCCCAGTCGAGCAACGACTTGGCGGCCGAGACGTTCGCCATCGCCAGATAAGCCGACCGGCGGGCGCTCCAGCGGTACAGCGCATCGGTCTCGTCGGTGTCGAACCGGCTCGCCGCCAGGCGCTCGCCGCCCAGCACCACCAGCCGGCCTTTCTTGGCCACCAGCGTCTCATCGTTCTGCGTCACGCGCGCCTTGCCTTTATAAACTCTTAGCTCGGGCGGTTCGGCTGTGACCCGGTAGAGGCCGTGGTCGAGGATCTCAATGGCCGCCCCGCGGACCATCACCGTCACCGCGTTGTCCTCGAGAATCTCCATGGCCTCGACCAGCGCCGTGCCGGCCACCAGCTCCAGCCTCGTGTCCTTGAGCTCCGTGGAAAGCATCCGCATCGCGCCCGCTTCGCCCAGCCTCACGAGCACGCCCGGAGTCAGCAGGATCTCAGCTCTGCCGAGTTCGGTGCGCAGCAGGCTCCCTTCGGCTAGGTTCGGAAACTCGCCGAACTTCTTCTGCACGGCTTGGCCGTCCACCAGCACGCGTCCCTCGATATGGTGGATCGCGCCGGAGCGGGCCGAAACGACGGATTGGCCCGGCGCGGCGCCGGCGAAGACCAGCACCGCCGCCGGCAGCAGACAATACAGGTGGCTCGCCGACATCTGGACACCCTTTCTAGGCTCATCGTGGCCCGCAACTGAGACGCTTGTCAAGCCGGGGCGGTTACCTCGGACCCGGGGGCTGCTGCTATAATGCCGGTTCGTTCGCTCTTGGGGGGAGGTGTGACGATGAGCCGAGCCTTCCGGAACGGCGCCCTGCACGGCGCCGTCATCTGGGGCGCCTACGCGGCCGCGGAGATCGCGGACACGACTCTCCGGCCGCTGCTGATGAACTATCGCGAGCTGACTCCGCCCGTCGTCTGGAAATTTACGTTCTTGCTGTTGGCGATCTATCCGCTCGCGGGAGCTCTGCTCGGCGGGCTGGCGTCCCTGGTCTTCGCCGCGGGTCGCGCCGGCGCCCGGCCGCCGTACCCGCAGATCGCCGTCCTCACGCTCGTTCTGGCCTACCTGGCCAACCTCTTGAGCGCATCTGATCCGTCCAACCCGGACCACCTCGCCGCCCTGTCGGCCGGGCTGGGATTGCTCGCCGCCGTCGGCTTGAACCTTCTGCGCGGCGACCGCTGGCCTGTCTTGGGTCCGCTTTCCGCACCCTGGGTGAGCGTGGCTGTGATGCTGGGCATCCCGCTACTCGTCCGCGATGTCCGGCCCCGCAATTTCGCGGCGATCGCCGTCCTGCTGGCGGCGCTCTGGCTGGCGTCGGCGAAATGGCTCAGTGCCGCCGGACCGAAGGCGCAATGGCGTCAGGCGATCTCCGTCGCCCTGGCCATCCCGGCGGTCCTCGTGGCCACCCTGGCGGCCGGCAAGCCTGCGCCGTCACTCGACAGGGTCCCGGTTCGAGAAGCTCCCAGGGCGGGCCCCAACGTCCTGTTGATCGTCCTCGACACGGTGCGCGCCGATCACCTGTCGGTGTACGGCTACGAGCGAAGGACGACGCCTTGGCTCGAAACGTTCGCGCGCGAAGCCACCGTCTACGAGCGGGCGACAGCCACATCGAACTTCACGCTGCCCACGCACGCGTCGATCTTCACCGGCAAGTATCCGCGCAACCACGGGGCGATTCCCTTCCCGCCAGGCAAGTCGGGGGGACTGCCGCTGCCGCCTCGCCGTCGGACGATGGCCGAAATCCTGGCCGAGCGGGGGTATCTCACGCTCGCGGTCGCGGCCAATGGAGCCTATGTCACTCGTCAAGTCGGCCTGGCTCAAGGCTTTCACCTGTTCGACCACCGCCTCCCCGTCGCATGTTTACCCGAACGCGGCGACCACTACCTCCGGCGTGGCATCCGCCGGCTGCTGACGCCGCTGGTATGGACCGGCCGGCTCGACCGGCGCACTCGCACCGCAGACCAGATCACCACGGAAGCGATCGAACTGATCGGCCAAGCCCACCGGCGCCGCCAGCCGTTCTTGCTGTTCCTGAACTACATGGATGCACATACCCCTTACGCGCCGCCCCCGCCCTACGACGCGCTGTTTCCCGGCCGCACGCGTCAGCTCACGCGTGACCGGTATTTCGAGATCCTGGCCCGCGTCTTCGGGCAAGGCCGACCGCTCGCACCGGAGGAACGAGAGCACATGATTTCGCAATACGACGGCGCGCTGGCCTACCTCGATGCCCAGCTCGGCCGCCTCCTCGGACACCTGGAGAAACTGGGCATTTACGACAATACGTTAGTGGTGATCACTGCCGACCACGGAGAGGCCTTCGGCGAACACTCTTTCTTGGGGCACCTCCAGTCGCTGAGACAGCATCAAATCTGGATCCCCCTGCTGGTCCGGTATCCTGGGCAGCGCGCCGGCCGGCGCGTGGAACGGCGCGTCAGCCAGGTGGACTTGTTGCCGACGGTTCTCGAGGCTCTGGACATTGACGCGCCGGCTGACCTCGACGGACAAAGCCTGCTGCGGTCTGAATCCTCCGGCCGCCTCATCTTCGCAGAATCCTACGTGGATGCCAAGAACAAGCAGCTCCGGCCCGACTATCCGGACCGCGAGCTGGCGGTTCTGTCCGGCGATCTGAAACTCCTCACCCGCTCCAACGGCGAGATTCATTTCTACGATCTGGCGGCGGACCCGGCCGAGAGCTACAACCGTTACGATCCGGCCGACGCGCGGGCGGCCGAGCTGCTGGCCGAGCTCGACCGATGGCTGGAGCGCAATCCGCTGCGCGTCGAATTGCAGGCCTCGCCCGATCCCAACACGCTCGACCGCCTCCGGGCCCTCGGCTACGTCCGATAGGCCGGCCGTCTAGCGGCGCAGCGCCAGGACGCTATCGCCGGCATTGAACAGCACCTCGGAGGGCTTCTGCGCCAGGGTGAGACTGACCGTTGCCGGCTCGTCACCCGTGCGGATCCAACGGCGCAGCGGAGGCTTGCCCGGAAACCGGAGCTCCACAGGCACCAGCGCCGTGAAACCCGGGGGCGCCTCCGACTGGATCACCGTGCCGGTGAAGCGCACTTGAGGCGGCT
>JBBIMZ010000393.1:0-914 GCA_037444135.1 Solibacteraceae bacterium | reverse complement strand
CGGAGAGTGTGGCGGAATTCGAACCGCGGGATGCCGACGCCGTACACCCAGGTGTCGAAGAAGCTCTCCAGACCCGGATCCGGCGCCTCGGGCGGCAGATACTCGGCGGTCAGACGGCGGAACTCCTCCGTCGTGATGCCGGCGAAACGGTGGCGCCGGCAGAGCTCGCCGAGCATCGCCAGAAAGCGCTCGTCGCCCAGCAGGCGCCGCAGCATGTGCATGATCCAGGATCCCTTCTCGTACGTGATCGTGCGCCACGCCCGCGCCTGCGAGGAATCCAGGCGCGGCCCCCAGCTGATCGGCCCGGCCGACTCGATCGTCCGACCGGCTTCGTTCATCGCCGTCAGGTTGTCCCGATACCGCTCGAGGATCTGCCGCAGCGCCTCCGGCCCTTTGCGCTTCTCCAGCATCAGCAGGGCCGAGTAGTTCGCCAGAGCCTCCATCAGCCACTCGTCCTGATAAGAAGCCGCCGTCACGATGTTCCCCCACCACTGATGGGCGACCTCATGCGCGTGAAGGATCTCCGAGAAGAAATACTCGTGGTAGTCGTTGCGGACGGCTTGCGGCCGCTCGCGCGGGTCCAGATAAGAGACCGTGGACAAGTACAGAAGTCCGGAGAATCCCTGCCCGAAAAAGCCAGGGATCGGCGAAACGGTAAGCGTGCGGGTCGGAGGGGGCCCGAAGTGCGCGGCCATGAACGCGAACGTGTCGGCGATCTCCGAGGCCAGCGCGTCCAGGCGGGCGGCGGGGTCGACGCTGGGAGGCGCCGAGGGCAGCGCGACAACCTCCGGAAGTCCGCGATTGCGCCGTTGCGCCCAGGGGGGATCCGCGCGGGGAAGGACGACGACGGTCGGCGGCGGCTCCAGCCCCTTCTCCAGCCGCCGGTTGGCGTACACCATAACGCGGTAGCCGTC
>JBBIMZ010000392.1:0-4277 GCA_037444135.1 Solibacteraceae bacterium | reverse complement strand
GGAGACTCATAGCTCCAGCGCAAGCCGAGATTCAGCGTCAGGTTCCGCACCGGGCGGTAATCGTTCTGCACGTACCAGGCGTGGGACCACCAGCGCGGCAGCCAAGTGGCCATGTTCTGCGTAAAATCGGCGCGCACGACCGAGCCGAGCAGCAGCGCGGCGAAGTCGTTGCCCGTGGTTCCGCCGGGAGCGAAGGGGAAATCGGTTCCGCCCATGTAATACATCCCCGACGGCAGCGCCTCGATCAGCGAGTTATAGCGCGTCCGCAACAGCTCGTAGCCGAACTTGAGCGTGTGGCGCCCGGCAACTTTGGTCAAGTTTTCCTGGAATGTGAAGTCTTCGCCGACATCCTGGGAGCGGCCATGCGTGCCTACACGATAGAACTGGGTGCCCGTGGCGCCGACGAAGTGCGGAAACGTGTCGGGCCCGACATTCGGAATGCCGAGCTTGCCGGCCCAGCCCTGCCCCAGCGACTCCGGGTCCCGGGTGAAGCGGCGCCGGTTGTAGCCCAGACGGATTTCGTTGATCACCGTCGGGCTGAACGTGTACGTGTCCGACAGCACCACGTTGCGCTGGTCGATCGGGATCGGCACGGCAAAGGAGTCGATCAAACGCCACTGGACCTGTGGGTTCCAACGACCCGCATAGGAGCGGTGCCGGACGTGGGAATAGCGGCCGAAGATGCGGTGATTGGGGTTGAACTGGTGGTCGACTTTGCCGTCAAAGCGGGACCGGTAAGACCGGTACCGCGTCATGGTGACCAGGTTCTCGAACACCCCCGTGCGGGTGAAGAAACCGGGCTGGTTCTGCGGCGTGTAGGGGTTCTGCGCCAGGAAGTTCTTCGCCACCGGATCGAAGCGCGACTGCGGGATGCGGTTGTTCGGGAACGGATCACGGATCCAGCGGCCGGAGGCGTCCTGGCGCGTCGAAGCCGGATCGTAGATCGGATTGCCGAGGCCGCCGAAGCTGAAGTCGCCGGCGAGCATCTCGGGACTGGGGACGTTGTTGGTAAACGTCTCCGAGGCCTTTTCGTGATGCCGCTGGTAGCCGAACAGCCAGAAGGTGCGGTCCTTACCGTTGTACAGCTTCGGGAAAACCAGCGGGCCGCTCAAGACGGCCGACATCTCGTGGTAAGTGAACGGATTGTTGCGCGGCAACCGTTCCAGGCGGTGGCGGTGGATGAGCGCCTTCTGGATGTAGCGGTCCTCGGCCGAGCCGTGAAAATCGTTCGTGCCGCTCTTGTAGACCACGCTGAGCAACCCGCCGGCCGAGTGGCCGAACTCGGCGGGCATGCCCGTAGTCCAGACCTTCACTTCCTGGAAGGCATCGATCGTCGTCGAGACCACCTGATTGGTCGCGCCCACCGGACCGCGCACCGGCTCCTTGCCGCTGACGCCGTCGAGCGTGAACCCCATGGCGCGCTCGCGCTGGCCGACGATGTGCTGCCCGTTGATGTTCGATGTGCCGGGGAAGTAGAGCAGGATCCGGAACGCGTACTTCTGGAGAACCGGGATCTTGACGATCGTGTCGCCGCCGAGGACCTGGCCCGTGGCGGCCGTCTCGGTCTCGAGCAGCGGCGCCTCGCCGGTGACATTGATCGCTTCGGTGACGGCGCCGACTTCGAGCTGGACGTCGATGCGCGGCGTTTCGTTCGTGCGCAGCACGATGCCCTCGCGCACGTAGCGCTTGAAACCCGCCGCTTCGATCGTCAGCCGGTACGGGCCGGGAATCAGGTACGGCACGTAGTAATCCCCTTCCGGAGTCGTGACCGTGTTGGAAGTAAAGCCGGTGGCGGTGTTGACGACAGTGACCTGTGCGCCGGCCACGCGCGCGCCGGACTGGTCCGTCACGGTTCCGACCAAAGTCGCCGTGCCGGTCGTCTGGGCCCAGACGCAGCCGACAACGACGAATAGAAGAATCGCCAGACGCTTCACGATAACCTCCTTGTCGACGCGGAAACCCGCTGAGCGAAAAACAGTATACCCGATTCTCGGGCCGCCGGATGAAGACTTTTTCCCCTGGGAGGCACCGCCCGCGGGGTACAATCGGCAACGAGGCGAGCGACGGCGATGGCTCTCACCAAGCGGGAATTCCTGAAACTTGCCGCGGCGGCGGCGATGCCGGCCGCGGCCATCGACGAGGACGATCCGGGCAATGTCAAGATCGCGCACGTGATCCCCTGGAACGCCTCGGACGACTTTCTGCTGTTTTGCCGCCAGATCGGCCTGGGCTGGGCGCGCCTGCTCTACAACGCCGAGCCTGAAGTGGACCGGCTCTGGGAGGTGGTGCAGCGCTTCGGCGTCTACGGGATTCGCATCTACTGCGGCTGGCACTACGCCTACCGGTCGCTGAAGATCCAGCTCGGCCTGGCGGGCCGCGACCAAGACATCGAGATCTACCAGCGCTTCCTCCGATGCCTGGGCAAGCTGGGAATCCCGGTGGCCTGCTACGACTTCCACCCGGCGAACACCTACACGACCGCGTACGTCGAGCGGCGGGGCTACCGCGCGCGCGAATTCGACGAGCGGGAGTTTCGCAGTCGGATCGAGAAGCGGCGGTTCGAGCGGGAGTACCCGGCCGAGGAGATCTGGGCCAACTATACTTACTTCGTCAAGGCCGTGCTGCCGGTGGCCGAGGAGGCCGGCGTGCGACTGGCGCTGCATCCGGACGATCCTCCGCTGGCGATGATGAACGGCGTCGCCAAGCTCTTCGTCCACTACGAGGGTTACCGGCGCGCCGAACAGATCGCCGGCGCCAGCAAGCATTGGGGCCTGCGCCTGTGCGTGGGCACCTGGGCCGAGGGCGGCGACAAGATGGGCAAGAATGTTTTCGAGATGATCCGCGACTTCGGCGGGCGCGGCAAGCTGTTCGACATCGACTTCCGCAACGTCAGCGGCCCCTTGCCGCGTTTCGTCGAGACCTTCCCCGACGACGGTTACCTGGACATGTATGAGGTGATGAAGGCGCTGCGCCAGGTGCGCTACGCCTACGGCCTGGTGCCCGATCATATTCCGCAGCTCGCCGGCGACGGCCCCGAACGGCGCATCGGGCTGGCCTACTGCATCGCCTACAACCGCGCGCTGCTGCGGCGCGCGAACGCCGAAGTGGGGTGAGCCAGGCAATGAACAACGCGAGAGAAGCGTGTTTGTGGACGCGGCGCCGGCTGATGCGCGCCGGGGCGCTGGCGGCGGCCGCCGGATTCGCCGGAGGCGGCACGCCCGGAGAGTACCGGCGCGGCGGCATGGTCTACCGCCCGCTCGGCCGGACGGGAATCCATGTCTCCCTGCTGGCCGTCGGCTCGCACACCGACCCGGCTTACAGGCGCCGGGCGGATTTCGGCAACGTGTTGACCGAGGAAGGCCAGGCGCGGCGCGACCGGCTCCTGGCCCGCGCCTTCGATCTGGGCGTGAACCTGGTGGACGTCTACGAGAACGAAGGCCAGTGGGAGCCGCTCGCCCGGCTGGTCAAGCCGCGGCGCGACCGGGTCCTGGTCTCCACGGTGAACAACCACCCGGAATTCATCGGCAAAAATATCGACCGCGCCGCCCGGCTGTTCGGTCACGTCGATCTGTTCCGCATCGTCTGTCTGGTTGACCAGCCGGACGCCCGCCTGCTGGAGAACTGGGACGTGCTGCGCAAAGCCAAGGAGGCGGGCAAGGTGCGCGCCATCGGGGTGGCGTCGCACACCGAGCGGCAGATGACGGTCGCGCTCGCCGAGCTGGACGGCCTCGACTATCTGTTCCTGCCCTACAATTTCATCCACGCCGCCGCCGACTACGGCGAGTTCCTTCCGGAGGCCATCGAGCGGGGCCTGGGGCTGGTGGCGATCAAGCCGCTGGCGGCCGGCTCGATCGCGAATCTGGATCCGCGGGCGCGGCGGCCGGCCAAGCCCGAGAATCCCAACTTCGAGCTGTACCAGTCCGCCAATCGCGGCATCCTCGCGGCGGTGGTGGCCGAGTCGACCAAGAATTTGGACCGGCTGGGAGACGAGACGCTCTGCCAGGCGGCGCTGCGCTATGTCTACTCGCGGCCCTACCTGAGTTGCGCCATTCCCGGGATGTTCGATGAAGCGTATCTGGAGGAGAACTACGCCGCCCTGACGCGCTACTCCGAGCTCCGGCAGGAGGCGGCCGCAGCGCTCGATTCGGCCCGGAAGCTCGCCCGCGTCCTGGGGCGGCGGTGGCTGCGCCCGGCCTACTCATGGCTGGAGGAGGAATGGTACGGGCACTTGTAGGCGCGAGCCTGGCGCTCGCCGCGCTTGTGGCGGCTCAGCCGCC
>JBBIMZ010000391.1:0-4308 GCA_037444135.1 Solibacteraceae bacterium | reverse complement strand
CATCCACGGCCTCGAGCGCGGCGGCCAGTTCGGCCCGCTCCTGCTGCCGGACGAGCGGCCGACTCGGCCCTTTCAGCCGGCGAACGCTGGCGTCGGAGTTCAGCGCCAGGATGAGGACGTCGCCCAGCGACCGGGCCCGTTCGAGCAGCCGGATGTGACCCGGGTGCAAGACGTCATAGCAGCCGTTGGTGAACACGACGGTCTTGCCTTCGCGTTTCCACTTGGCCCGGAGCGCCAGCAAGGCCTCCCGGGAGACGATCGCCCCCATGTTTTCATTTTACGGCGTCGGCCGCCGAAGCCGCGGCCGAGCGGCGGCGGGGGGAGCTCAAGCAAGCAAAATATGCCAAAAATGTTGCAAGCCTGCTTGCATTCCGCTCTGCCCTGGGATAGGATCAGGGAGACCCACCAGGAGGGTATGGCATGGCACAGAAGAAATCCAAAGGGCCGGCGAAGAAAGCCAGAGCCGCCAAACAGCCGCCGAAAAAAGGAGCGCACGAGTTTCTCGACGCCCTTGACCGCGACGAAACGATCCGCGCGGCGGTGATGGAGAAGAACCCGATCGTGGAGTTCGCCCGGGCTCACGGCTATGAATTCACGCCCGATGAGCTCAACCAGGCGCTGCACGAGAAATGGGGCAAGCCGAAGTTGCGCGAGGACAAGCCGGACGCCTTTACTTGCTGCTTTTCCGAACCGCCCGGACTCTGACCCGGGGAAGGCTCCGGTGCAGCTTTTCCGCCCAGCTCGCATTCTCGCTAGAATAGGGGGATTCGCAAGGTGCCGCCTCCGGACGCAGTCCCGCCGGAGGTCCTGACAATTCAATGGTCGGCAAGGTCGTCGCCAGTTTCGAGGTCGTCGAGAAGATCGGCGGCGGAGGGATGGGTGTCGTTTACAAAGCGCGCGACCTGAGGCTGGGGCGCTTTGTGGCGATGAAGTTCTTGCCTGCGGAGCTGCGCACTGACCCGGTCACCAAGGCCCGGTTCATCCAGGAGGCGCGCGCCGTTTCGATCCTCGATCATCCGAATATCTGCACGGTTTATCAGGTCGGAGAAACCGATGACGGGCAGATGTACATCGTCATGGGTTTCTATGCGGGCGAGACGGTGGACGTGAAGATCGCGCGCGGCCCGCTGCGCGTCGATGAGGCCGTCGCGATCGCGGCGCAGGCGGCCGCAGGACTCGCCAAGGCGCATGAGGTCGGTATCACCCACCGCGACGTCAAGCCGGCCAACATCCTGGTCACCGCCGAAGGCGTCGTGAAGATCCTCGACTTCGGGATCGCGAAATTCAGCGAAGGCGCCCACCTGACGCGCGAAGGCACGGCGGTGGGCACTCTCCCCTACATGTCGCCGGAACAACTGGCGGGGGAGACCGTCGACCCGCGCACGGACATCTGGTCGCTCGGGGTCGTCCTCTATCAGATGCTGGCGGGCCGGTTGCCCTTCACCGGGGATAACCCCGGGGCGCTGGTCCATGCGATCCTCCACCGGGATCCGCCGCCGTTGGGCGCCGTGCGGGCGGACGTGCCGCCGGCGGTCGAGGACGCCGTGCGCAAGATGCTGGCCAAAGACCGCAGCCAGCGCTTTCAGCAGACCGCGCTGGTGGCCGAGGTCTTGCATTCGCTCAGCGGCGGCCGCGCGTTTTCTTCTCGCGCTTGGGAGACGGCGACGCTGCCAACGCCGGCCTGGACGCCGGCGGAGGCTTCGGTCGCCGTCCTGCCTTTCGTCAACCGCAGCGGAGATCAGGAGCAAGAGTACTTCAGCGACGGAATCACCGAGGACATCATCGCTCAGGTTTCCAAGCTTCCAGGCGTCCGGGTCATCGCCCGCACGTCGGTGATGCGCTACAAGAATTCCGAAAAGGACCTCACCCAGATCGCCCGCGAGTTGCAGGTGAGCCACCTCGTCGAAGGCAGCGTCCGGCGGGCCGGCAACCGCGTGCGGATCACGAGCGGCCTGGTCGAGGCGGCCACGCAGCGCCAGTTGTGGGTGGAAACCTACGACCGCGAGCTGACCGACATTTTCTCCATCCAGACCGACGTCTCCCGGCGCGTCGCCGCGGCGCTGATGACGACGCTTTCGCCCACCCTCCGCCTGCGCCTGGCAACCGAGCCGCGCGACATCGAGGCCTACCAGATCTTCCTCCGCGCCCGCTATTTCCTCAACAAAGTCAGCCCCGAAGGCACCTTCAAGGCGATCCAGCTTTTCCAGCAGGCCCTGGACGTCGATCCGGCCGACTCGCGCTGCTATGCCGGCCTGTCGACCTGCTACGCGACAGCCGGCCATTTCGACTTCATGCCGCCGCAGGAGGCGTTTCCCAAAGCCAAAGCTGCGGCTCAGAAGGCGCTCGAGATCAACGGCAATCTGGCCGAAGCGCACACCTCGATGGCGCTCGTGCAGATGTTCTGGGACTGGGACTGGCCGGCGGCCGAACACAGCTTCCGCCGGGCCGTTGCGCTCAACCCGAACTGGGCCGAGGCGCACACCTACTTCAGCTGGTATCACTGCGCCGTCCGCGGCTGGGAGCAGGCGGTCTTTGAGGCCTGCCGAGCGCTCGAACTGGACCCGGTCTCTTCCTTCGTCAACACGAACCTGGGTTGGGTGTTCACGATGGCCGGCCGCTTCGATGAGGCGATCGGCCAGCTGGAGCGCACGCTCGAGCTGGATCCGAACTACCTGCCGGCCTGGACCCTGCTCGGACAGGCTCACCTCGGCAGAGGCAATTACGTCAAGGCATTCGAATACTTGAACAAGTGGGCTTGGCGCCGATCCTTCGTCGCCCTGGCCTATTCCTGGGCCGGAGAAATCGAGCAGGCGCGCCGGCTCCTGGAGGAAATCCTCCAAGCCGGTCCTACCGGACAATGGCGTCCCTCCGAAGTCGCGTTGGTTTACCTGTGGCTTGGCGACCGTAAAGAGGCCGAGCGGTGGCTCGAGAGGGCCTTTGCCGAACGCGACTACATGCTCAGCTTTCAGATGTGCGCCGAATGGGTGCGGAACCGCAACGATCCTTTGGTGGTCGAGTATCTGAAGAAGATGGGGCTCGAGGCGTGACGCGCTTCTACGAGCTGCTGGCCGAGCGGTTCCCGCAGCCGGAATTCCTCTTCATGAATTACGGCTACGCCGATGCCGGCTCGCACCGCCGCAGGATCGCTCGCGGCGACGCGCCCTACCGGCACCACTTGAGTCTGGTCAGGCGAGTGCTTCGCCGCGTGCCGCTGGCCGGGCGGGACGTGTTGGAGATCGGCTCAGGCCGCGGCGGCAACTGCTACTACCTGCGGCGTTACACCCGTGCCCGCAAGGTCGTCGGGCTGGATCTGTGCCAGGCGAATCTGCGCCGGTGCCGCGGGCCGCGCTTCGAGCGGATCGGATGGGTTTGCGGCGACGCGGCCCGCTTGCCGTTCGCCGCCGGCTCCTTTGACATCGTGCTCAATCTCGAATCCTCGCACTGCTACCCCGACTTTGCGGGATTCCTCGCCGAGGTGACCCGCGTGTTGCGCCCCGGCGGGATTTTCGCTTACGCCGACTTCTGGGAGCTGAACGTCGTCCCGCACGACTGGCGGCGGCGGGCGGCCGCGCTCGACGCCATCCCGCTCGAGCCGCTCTTTGAGGAGGACATTTCCGAAGGAGTCTATCGCGCGCTCAAGAGCCCGGAGGGGCTCACGGCCGTCTTGCATTCCCTGGCCCGGGAAGACAATCGTGATACCATCGAGTGGCTGGCCGGCGCCAACGAGGCCATGCGGCTCAGCCTGGCCGCGCGGCAGACGACTTACAAGATCTGGCGATTCCGCAAGCCGCAGGCGCGGCCGGGAGGAGGACGAGGGGCATGGAGAAACAGACGCGCTGGGCGCCGATCGCCGGAAGCGAGCCGACCCACGGCGCCGGAGCCGTCGCTCTGAGCCGGCACCGCACTTCTGAACAGATCCGCATCACGTTGTTGCTGCGGCCGGCGGCTCCGGCGCCGCTCGAGGTCCACGTGGCCGGGCTCGCCTCCCGACTCCCCGGCGAACGCCGGCATCTCTCCTGGGCCGCGCTCGCGCGGCTGGCGGGCGTCGCGCGTCAAGACCTGGAGCGGATCGAGGAGTTCGCGCGCGCCGCCGGTCTTCGCATTGTCGAGACGGATCCGGTGTGCGGCTCGGTGCTGCTCGCCGGCTCCGCCGCGGCGCTGGAGCGGGCCTTCCGCGTGAAGCTGGTCCGCTACCACGATGAGCGCGGCATCTACCTCTCGCATGCGGGTCCGGTGCACACGCCCGCCGGCCTCGCCGGGATCGTCGAGGCGGTCGGGCTCCAGGTCGCCGAGTTCAAGCCGGGCGAT
>JBBIMZ010000390.1:1296-4312 GCA_037444135.1 Solibacteraceae bacterium | reverse complement strand
AAGGTCGCTGTAAAGCCGTCCTAGGGGCCTGAAGCAGCGGATCCCCGGTGAACAAGCGCGATTACTACGAAATCCTCGGTGTCGACCGCTCCGTTGACGAGCAGGGCCTCAAGAGCGCCTACCGCAAGCTCGCCCTCAAGTATCACCCGGACCGCAATCCGGGCGACAAGGAGGCCGAGGAGAAATTTAAGGAGGCCGCCGAAGCCTACAGCGTTCTGAGCGACCCGCAAAAGCGCGCCGCCTACGACCGCTACGGCCACGCAGGGCTCCAGGGCGGAGGCGTTTCCGGGTTCGATCCCTCCGTCTTTGCCGACTTCAGCGACATCCTGGGCGACTTTTTCGGTTTTGGCGACCTGTTCGGCTCGCCGCGCCGCCAGCGCAACCGCCCGATGCGCGGCGAGGATGTGCGCTATGACCTGGAGATCGACTTCGAGGACGCCATCCGGGGCAAGAGCGTCGACATCCAGGTGCCCCAACTGGTGACTTGCGACCGCTGCCACGGCTCCGGCGCCGAGCCCAAGGACGGCACGGTGACCTGCTCGGTCTGCCGTGGCCGGGGCGAGGTGGTTTACCAGCAGGGCTTCCTGTCCATCCGCCGCACTTGCTCGCAATGCGGCGGCGCCGGACGCATCGTGCGTCGGCCCTGCCAGGAGTGCCGCGGCGAGGGCCATCGGCGCATCGACCGCAAGCTCCGCGTCAATATCCCGCCCGGCGTCGACGACGGCACGCGTGTCCGGCTGGCCGGCGAAGGCCGGCCGGGAGTCAACGGAGGGCCGCCCGGCGATCTCTACGTATTCCTGCACGTCAAGGAGCACCCGGTCTTCCAGCGGCAGGGCAACGATCTGTATTGTGTTCTGCCCATCAATGTGGCCCAGGCCGCTCTGGGCGCCAAAGTCGATATCCTCACCTTCGACGGGCTGCAGACGATCCAGATTCCCGAAGGGGTGCAGCACGGCGAGCGCATCCGGCTCCGCGGTCTGGGCGTGCCCGATGTCGACGGGCGCGGGCGCGGCGATCTCTACGTCCAGATCGAGGTCCGCATTCCCACCAAGCTCACCCGCGAGCAACGCAAGTTGTTCGAACAGCTCCGCGACCTCCTGCCCGCGGAAAACGAGCCGAAGGACCGGGGACTGTTCGACAAGGTCAAAGACTATTTCATGTAGCCCGGGGCTTGGCGCCGACGGCGATGATCGAAGTCGGCTTCCAGGGCAGGCGCGAATCGATGCGCCGCCACAGCCAGACCAGGCGGTCGAAGACCCAAAGCGCCGCCGGGCTGATGGTCCGCCGCCTGAAGACCTTGCCCGTGATCCACCAGCCCGGCCGCGAGATGCGGTTGAACTCGAGAATCTGTTCGACGGCGAAGCCCGCCTGCTCCATCTTGCGCCGCAACTCCTCGCGGCTGTAGCGGCGCCGGTGTCCCAGGGCTTCATCCAGCGTCCCATAGAGGCCCTGATCGTAGGGCACGAGCACGATGGCCCGCCCGCCCGGCGCGAGCGCCGAGAAGAGGTTGGCCAGGGCGGCCATATCGTCTTCGACATGCTCGACGACGTTCAGGCAGACTACGGTGTCCACCTGGCCGGCCAAGTGGCGGAAGTCCTCCGCCTTAGCTACGTCGCAGCGCCGGATCTCCAGGTTCGGGCGATGCTCGAGGCGGGACTGCAAGCGCGCCAAGTGCTCGGAGTCGATGTCGCTGGCGATGTACCGCTTGCGGCGCGGCGCCAGATGGCGGCTCAGGTTTCCGATTCCGGCTCCGATCTCCAGGACGCGCTCGCCCAGATACGGCCGGATAGTGTCGGCCATCCAGCGATTGAAGCGCGGCGCGTTCGTGAACGCCTCGAGGATCTCCGGGCCTGCGTCTTTGTAGATGTCCGCCGACAGCCAGTAGCGCAAGATCACGCCGACCGCCGCGATCGCGTCGCGGAGGCCGATCTTTTTACCTTCTTCGTATGTCCGGCCGTGGTAGCTCACGGGCGTCTCATAGATGCGCGCCTGACGCTTGGCGAGCTTGATGGTTAGTTCCGGCTCGATGCCGAAGCGGTCGCTGCGGAGGGGGATGCTCTTGAGCAGGGAGGTGCGGCAGGCCTTGTAGCAGGTCTCGACGTCGGTCAGGTTCAGATCGGAGGCCAGGTTGCAGAACGTCGTCAGGATCTTGTTAGCGAGCGCATGCCAGAAGTAGAGCACGCGCCGCTCTCCGGCCACCAGAAAACGAGAGCCGTAGACGGCGTCGGCCCGGCCCTCAACCAGTGGTTGGAGCAGCTTGAGATAGTCGCGCGGGTCGTATTCGAGGTCGGCGTCCTGGATGAGGCAGAACTCGCCGGAGGCGTGCTCGAGCGCCGTCCGTATGGAGGCGCCTTTCCCCCGGTTGCGCTCGTGCCGGAGCAGCCGGAGCCGGCCCGGCCAGCGCGCCGACGCCTCTTCAACGGCTTCGCCCGAGCCATCCGTCGAGCCGTCGTCGACGACGATCACTTCCCGCTCCATCCCTTCCGGCAGCGGCGCGGCGAAGACGCGCTCCAGGATCGGGACAACATACTCTTCCTCGTTGTACAGGGGAACGAGAATCGACACCCGGCTCGGCGCCATCAGGTCTCAGGCTATTGTAAAGCTCCGGCGCCGCCTCTCGGGAAGTCCGGCCCGTCCGGCGGCTGCGGCGCCGAGGCCGGGACTGCTAAACTAACAGTTTTCGGGGCCTGCGTTGGACCACTCCTAACCCCGCCCTCGCCGGCGTGGTCAGAAGTTCTCCCGCGATCCGCTGTTGCGGCAGCGTCTTCGCAGCGCTTGCCGGCCCCTCCGGGCGGCCGGGGCCCTTACTGAGACCAAGGAGAAGGTATGGCAGGACGCGGCAGAACCACCTTTCAGAAGCGGCAGAAGGAACAACTGCGCCTCGAACGGCGGCAGCAGAAGGCGGCGCGGAAACTGGAGCGCAAGGCCGCCAAACAACTCCAGCAGAACGCCCCGGATCAGGACGCCGACGCGGGACCTGCCGCTGAGCTGGGGCCGCACCCATTCGGCGAGTAGG
>JBBIMZ010000390.1:0-1286 GCA_037444135.1 Solibacteraceae bacterium | reverse complement strand
CGCGCCGTTCAGGCGCGTAGCGCCTCGGCCAGCGCCCGGCGGGCGGCGAACCACCCGCACATGCCGTGCACGCCGGGCCCGGGCGGCGACGCCGCCGAGCAAAGATAGAGCCCCCGGACCGGTGTCCGGTACGTCAGCCGCGTTGGCCGCAGGAAAGCCTGTCGCAGGTTCATGGCGCCGGAGGCGATATCGCCGCCGGCGAAGTTCGGATTATGACGCTCCAGGTCGGCCGGCGCCAGAATGTGGCGCGCCAGGATTCGCCGGCGGAATCCGGGGGCGAACCGTTCCACTTGGCGTTCGACACGCTCGGTCATGTCGGCGTCCGAGCCGTTGGGCACATGGCAGTAGCCCCAGGCGACGTGCCGGCCGCCGGGAGCACGGGTGGGATCGAACAAAGTCGGCTGGCTGAGCACGACGAAAGGCCGTTCCGGGGTCCGGCCGGACCAGACTTCATCGAGGGCGTGTGCGATTTCTTCCAAGGTCCCGCCAAGGTGCAGCGTGGCGGCCAGGGCGCACTCGGCGGCCCGCCACGGAATCGGCGCTTCGAGCGCCCAGTCGACCTTGAAGACGCCGGGGCCGTAACGGTAGCGCTCGAGCTTGCGGCGGTAGGCGCCGGGAAGCCGCCGCCCGGCGATTTCCAGGAACGGCCGAGGCGACAGATCACAGAGCACCGCCCGGCAGGGCGGCAATTCCTCGAGCGAGCGCACCTTGGCGCCGATGAGGATTGTGCCGGCGCAGGCGCGCAGGCAGCCGGCCAGGGCGGAGGCGATCCGCCCGGCGCCCCCGCGGGGCAGCGGCCAGCCATACAGATGGGCGAGGAGCCCGAGTACGAGGCCGAAGGCGGCGGTTATGGGCTTGTCGAGCGGCGCCATTCCATGGGCGGCGATGCCGGCAAACAGCGCCCGGGCCTTCTCCGCCTTGAATTTCGCCTGGGCCAGGCGCCAAGCCGGTTGCAAGGCGTACACGCCGAAAGCGGCGAGCGCCGCCGGATGACGCGGCCAAGCCAGCGGTCCCAGGACCGCATCCTCGACCAGCGGCCAAGCCCGGCGCATCTTCTCCATCAGCGTCTGGTAAGCGGCCGCGTCGACGCCCAGGCTGGAAGCCGTCTTGCCGATCGACCGCCACAACAGGACTGCGGCGCCGTCGTCGAAAGGGTGGGCCAGCGCCGCCGGCGGAGTGATCCACTCGAGGCCGTGGCGGCTCAGCGGGAGCGTGCGGAAGAACGGGGACGCCACGGCCAACGGGTGCACCGCTGAGCAGATATCGTGAACGAAGCCGGCGAGCGT
>JBBIMZ010000389.1:0-4312 GCA_037444135.1 Solibacteraceae bacterium | reverse complement strand
GGCACCTGGTGTGCGGGCGCTGCCGCAACTGCCTGGCCGGCCGGCGCCATCTGTGCGCCAAGACGCTCGGCATCGGCGTCAACCGCACGGGCGCTTTCGCCGAGTACATCGCCCTGCCGATGACCAACATCTGGCATCATGATCCGCGGATTCCACTCGACATCGCCGCGATTTTCGATCCGTTCGGCAACGCCGTGCACAGCGCGCTGTCGTTCCCTGTGCTCGGCGAGGACGTTTTGATCACCGGCGCCGGTCCGATCGGGCTGATGGCGGCCGCCGTGGTGCGCTACGCCGGCGCGCGCTATGTCGTCATCACCGACGTGAATCCGTACCGGCTGGAGCTGGCGCGGAAGATGAAGGTGACGCGGGCGCTCGACGCGCGCACCGAATCGATCGCGGCCGTGCAGAAGGAGCTGGGCATGAAAGAGGGCTTCGACGTCGGCCTCGAAATGTCAGGCAACGCCTCGGCCTTCCGCGACATGCTCGCCAATATGTGCCACGGCGGCCGCATCGCGCTGCTGGGAATCCCCGACGGGGAAATCGCCATCGACTGGAACACGGTCATCTTCAACATGCTCACCATCAAGGGGATTTACGGCCGCGAGATGTATGAGACTTGGTACAAGATGACGGTGATGATCCAAGGCGGCCTGGACATCAGCAGCGTGATCACCCTCCGGTTCCACTTCACCGAATACGAGAAGGCCTTCGAGGTGATGCTCAGCGGCCGGGCGGGCAAAGTGATTCTCGACTGGCGCGGCCGGACGGCGTAGAGTGCGTGCGCCGCCGCTCCCGCGGGGATACACTCGTGGGGTGATGGCAAAGCCTGGATTCCTGCTTTTTTTGGCGCTGGCGCCCGCCGCCTGCCTGGCCCAGCAGGAGGCGTGGCGCAATCAGGGCGTGTTGCATCTGGACCGGTCGCCGCACGCGCGGCTCCGCTCGGTGCCCGTCAGGGCCGTTCGCATCCAGGAGGGTTTCTGGGCCCGGCGCCGGCAGGTGAACGCCGACCGCAGCATCCCCACGCTGCTCGAGTTGCTCGAAGAAAACGGCGTGGTGGACAACTTCCGCCGCATCTCCGGGCGCAAGCAGGCGCCGCGGCGCGGACCACTGTACACGGACTCGGACCTGTACAAGTGGATGGAGGCCGCCGCCTTCCTTCTCCAGTCCGAGGACCGGCCGGCGCTGCGCGCCCGGTTCGAAGAGCTCACCGACGAGATTCTGGCGGCCCAGGAGCCGAGCGGATACTTGAACACCTATTACGTGGAGGAACGCAAGGGGCTCCGCTTCCAGGAGATGCAGCGCGGCCACGAACTCTACTGCCTGGGCCATCTCCTCCAGGCGGCTATCGCCTACTACCGGGCCACCGGCAGCCGGCGCCTGCTCGACGGCGGCATCCGGTTCGTCGAGTATCTGATCGAGACCTCCGGCCCGGGCAAGCGGCCGTTGCTCACCGGCCATCCCGAGCTCGAACTGGCGCTGGTGGAGCTGTACAGGACCACCGGCGACCGGCGGCATCTTGAGCTGGCCGGCTACCTGTTGCGGGGCGACGGCGAGCGGTTGAAGCTGACGCCGCGCGACTACGTGTACCTGTTCAGCGGCAAGCCCTTCGTCGAGCGAACCAAACTCGAAGGTCACGCCGTGCGCGCCATGTACGCCGCCAGCGGGGCCGCCGACTACTACATGGAAACCGGCGACCCGGCCTACTGGAAGACGCTCCAGCGGCTCTGGCAGGACATGACCTCGGCAAAGATGTACATTACCGGCGGAGTCGGCTCGCGCGCCCAGGGCGAGGCCTTCGGCGAACCCTATGAGCTGCCCAACCAGCTCGCCTACACGGAGAGCTGCGCCGCCATCGGCAACCTGTTCTGGAATGCGCGGCTGCTGGCCGCGACGGCTGAAGCGCGCTTTGCCGACGTGCTCGAGCGAGCCCTTTACAACGGCGTCAATTCCGGCATGTCGCTCGAGGGGACGCTGTACTGCTATCGCAATCCGCTCGAGCTGACGGGCAATCCGGAGGACAAGATCCGCAATCCGTGGTATTCGACCACCTGCTGCCCGCCCAATCTGGAGCGGGTGCTGGCGTCGCTGCCCGGCTACTTCTACAGCACCTCGCGCGACGGGCTCTGGGTCCACCTCTACGACAACAACGAACTTGACTGGAAGCTCGAAGACGGAACGGCCCTGCGGCTGACGCAGAAGACCCGCTACCCGTGGGACGGCGTGATCGAGGTCGCCGTGCGCCCGGAGCGCCCTCACAGCTTCACGCTGTACCTCCGCATTCCCGGCTGGACGCGCTCGGCCGAGGCGCTCGTCAACGGGCGGCCGGCGCCGGAGAAGCCCCGGCCGGAAACGTACCTGGCGATCCGGCGCGAGTGGCGGCCGGGCGATACCGTCCGGCTGACGCTCGACCTGGCGCCGCGCTTGATCGCGGCCAACCCGCTCGTGCGCGAGAACACGCAGCGCGTGGCGGTCGAGCGCGGACCGCTCGTCTATGCCATGGAGGGCCTCGACCAGCCGGGCGGGGTGGCGCTGTTCGATCTGGCGCTGGCCTTGCCATCGAAGGGTTTCGCCGCCGAGCGCCGACCGGACCTGCTCGGCGGCGTCACCGTGCTGCGCCACGCGGGCCTGGCGCCGGAAAAGCCGCTGGCCGCGCTGCCACTGTACCTGCCGCTCGAGGCGGCCTTGGTCCGGCGCACGCGCCCCGTCGAGCTCATGCTGATCCCCTATTACACGTTCGCCAATCGGGAGCCGACCCCGATGCAAGTCTGGATTCCGTTCGAGCAGCGCTAAGGCGGCTACTCCGACGTGCCCGCCACCACGAAACGCTTGATCGCCACTGCCTTGCCGGTCGACTCGTCCACCGTCACGATGACGGCGTGCATCTGCGGATTGCGCTTGGCGGCCTCCATGCGCACCGGCAGCGCGGTGAGGAAGCGCCGCAGCACCGGATCGGTCTTCACGCCGATCACGGAATCGTACGGCCCGGTCATGCCGACGTCGGTCAGGTAGGCGGTGCCGCCGTCGAGGATGCGCGTATCGGCGGTGGGCACGTGCGTATGGGTGCCCAGCACGGCGCTCACCTTGCCGTTCAGATACCAGCCCATCGCGATCTTTTCGCTGGTGACTTCGGCGTGAAAGTCCACCAGCCGGACCTTGATGTCGGGGCTGAGCGAGGCCAGGATCCGATCGGCCTGCCGGAACGGACAATCCGTGTTGGGCATGTAGGTGCGTCCCTGAAGGTTGATGACGGCGCACGAGATGGCGTTCCGCCCGCGGGCGATGTAGACGCCGTTGCCGGGCGTTCCTTCCGGGTAGTTGGCGGGCCGCAGCAGCCGCGGCTGCGTCGGCAAATACTCGTAGATCTCCTTCTTGTCCCAAATGTGGTTGCCCGTCGTGAGCACGTCCAGGCCCATGGCGAACAATTCCTCGGCCACCGAGGGCGTGATGCCGAAGCCGCCGGCGGCGTTCTCGGCATTGGCGACCGCTAGATGAATCCCCTCCTCGTAGACGATGCGCTGGAGGTGCTCGGCCACCAGGCGCCGGCCGACGGACGCGAAAATATCCCCAATGAACAGTAGATTCATCAATTAGGGCCGGAACTCCGGACGGAGGAAGAGTGGAGCGTACCACTGAGCCGTGCCGACCTCAGAGATTGACCCCCTTTCGTACACGGGGTCGGCCCGCAGAGCGTCTTTAGGCTTCTCCACGCTGTCTCCGGCTGGAGCTTGCTCACCGACGCAAAGTCCTTAGCGGACCTGTCTTCTTTGAGTGTTGGATCAATTTTTCGAGGTCCAACACCTGCCTCGCAGACACGCTCCTGGTCGATCATACCGCAAGGCCGCGGTCGGCTGCTAGCGCCCGGACTCCGAATCCCCGAACTCGACGACGACGCGCGCGCGGCCGCCGAACGGTTCGATGCGAACACGCTCGGTATTCGGCTCACTCGCGAGCCAGGCGCGCGGAACGTCAGCCAGCAACTCCAGCGTCCGGCCGTTCTCCCACCAGAGCATCCAGCGCGTCTGCATCAGGAACCAGCCCTCCTCATGCGTCTTGTGGGGACTGGCGCCGAAGAAATGCTCCCAGAACGTGGGAGTATTGCCGCGCCTGCTGTTGCCCGGCGAGCGCAAGTCGATTGAACCCATGGCGGCCCGGCTGCGCCCGGACCGCGTGCAGCCCACGCGGCAGTCCCTGCATCATCTGGTAGCGAAGGCGCCCTGGAGCGACCAGGCCCTGCTGGATGCCGTCACCCGGCAGGTGCTGCCCGCCATGACCCGCAAGCAGCCCGTAGTGGCCTGGATCGTCGACGACACCG
>JBBIMZ010000388.1:3653-4316 GCA_037444135.1 Solibacteraceae bacterium | reverse complement strand
CGATCTCGACCAGCGTCTTGCCCGCAAACCAGTGGTGCGCTTCGACCAGCATGCCGAACAGCTTGACTTTGCCGTCGGCGAAATCGAGGATGTCGGAAACTCCGGGGACGCAAAGCACCGGCAGGATCCGCGCCACGGCTTCCGATTCCGGATGGATGATCAGATCGATCTTGAGCCTGCACTGGGCGGCGATGCGGCGCCAGTGGTGCACCTCGTGCGTGCGCAAGCGAGCCACTTTGACTTTCACGTCGGAGTCGCTTTGCGCGATCAGGCAGGCCAGCAGGTTCACCTCGTCGTCGCTGGTGACGGCGATCAACATCTCGGCCTCCCGCAGCCCGGCCCGGTGAAGCGTCTGGACGCTGGCGGCGCTGCCTTGGACAATCCGGGCATCGAGCGTCTCCTCGAGGCGCGCGCACCGGTCGGCGTCCTCTTCGACGATGACGATCTCGTTGCCTTCCCGGATGAGCCGGCGGGCCAGATGCGTGGCCACCTCGCCCCCGCCCCCGATCAGAACCCGCATCCATCACCGAATCTACCACAGGCGGGCGCGGGCGCTACAGTGGGGAATTGGTTATGAGCAAGCCGAGCAAGTCCGCTGCCGGCTGGTGGATCCCGGCGCTGCTGGCCGCCGTGGGAGGCTTCACCGCGGGCGGCGCCGTCACC
>JBBIMZ010000388.1:0-3622 GCA_037444135.1 Solibacteraceae bacterium | reverse complement strand
ACGAAGTGACGGCGGCCTTCCACCGGCTCTACCACGCGCGGGGCGACCGGACCTATAACAACACATACTGGTTCGGCGTGCCCGTGCAGAAATGCCCGCTGGATCTGTGGGTGTTTCAGGAAATTCTGTACGAGACACGGCCCGACGTCCTCGTCGAAACGGGCACTTACAAGGGCGGCAGCGCCTACTTTTTCGCCTCGATGTTCGACCTCGTCGGCCGCGGGCGCGTCATTACGATCGACATCCAGGAGCAACCGGGCAAGCCGCGCCACCCGCGGATCGAGCGCGCTGCCCTGTTCCGGCCCGCCGGCAATCGCTGGGTTCGTCCACTTCGCCCGAGATCGTCCGCCGGGTGCGGGAGCGCCTGCGGCCGGGCGAGAAGGTGATGGTGGCGCTCGATTCCGACCACACAATGGCGCATGTGCTCGAAGAATTACGCTTCTACAGCGGGCTGGTGACGCCGGGTAACTATCTCGTCGTCGAGGACACGCACTTCAACGGCCATCCGATCTTGCCGCGGTTCGGTCCGGGCCCGATGGAGGCGGTGCGCCGGTTCCTGGAGCAGAACCCTGATTTTGAAGCCGACCGGAGCCGCGAGAAGTTCGGCCTGACCTTCAATCCGAACGGCTGGTTACGCCGCATGCGCTGAGCGAAGCGGCTAACGGCTCAGCCACTTCTGCAAGAAGGCGATTCCGGACTCGAGGCGGATCTCGTGGCCGCCGTCGTGCAGATCCATCTCGATGCGCTCCTCGATTCCCAACCGCCGGTAGTGTTCGCGGGCGGCATCGAACTCTTCGACCACTTGAGGCCACCAGGCGATGCCGTCCTTCTTGCCGGTTTGAACCAGGAGCGGGCGGGGCAAGATGAGGCCGGCCACGTCGCTGTCGGTGAACTCGGTGAGCCAGCCCCGGAAGAAGGCGTGCTCCTCTTTGGTTTCAAGGAAGCAGCTATAGCGCGCGTCGGGTATGACCATCTTGTTGCGCCGGTGGTTGAACCAGGCCGAGACGATCCCGCAGCGGATCCGGGGCTCGAGCGGCATCCAGAACATGGTGGCCATGCCGCCGAGGCTGATGCCCCACATGCCGACGCGCTCGCGGTCGATCCGCGGATCAGCGAGGACGGCGTCGAGTAGCGCCTGAAGGCGCGCCAGTTCGATGCCGGGCAGGGTCGTGTCGGCCAGGCGCGCCAGGCGCTCGATCCGGTTGCGCTTTTCGACGGTCGCCAGGTTAAACGGGGCCAGGACGGCGAAGCCGGCCTTCACCAGTTCGCCGCCGTAGTTGTGGTAAAGGTTCTGCGGATCGTCGATGCCGAAGATCCGTTCCGGAAAACTGGAGATGCCGTGCTGGGCGATAACGAGCGGCGCCGGGCCGGAGCGGTCCGGCGGAATCACCAAGAGCGCTTCGGCGCGCAGATCGCCCAAAGGGATCGAGAGCCATTCGGCGCCGAGTGCGGCGAGCGGCTCGTGAGGCCTCCGCTCGAGCGGTCCGGTGGGGACGAGCGCCGGCGGCGAAAGCAGCCGCCGGTAGCGCTGCCGGTTCGGTTCGACGCTTCGCAGGAACGCATCGATGCTTGTGTAGACCCGGTTCCAGAGGCGGCCGGCGCGCTCCGGATAGCCCTCGACAAGCAGCCGGCGGAAGTGCTGCTCGAGCTCGGCGCCGTAGCGCTCGTTCCGCTGCCGGATCTCCTCCGCCGCCTGGGGAAGGCCCGCCGGCGGCAGTAACAACACCAAGGACCACAGGGTTCGGTTCATACTCGTCCTCCGGAAGAAGGGATCAGTAAAAGAGGTACTTGCGCCAGCGGTCGTCGCTGTTTCCGAGCAGCCGCATCAGATGCCGGCTGGTGTGGAGCGTAAACGGCCGGGGCGTGCGGTGCAGTTTCATGCCGGCTTCCTCGGGAGTGCGGTTGCCTTTCCGGTTATTGCAAGGGATGCAGCAGGCCACCAGGTTCTCCCAGGTGGAAGCGCCGCCGCGCGAGCGCGGGATGACGTGGTCCATGGTGAGTTCGCCGGCCGGAAAGGTCTGAAGACAATACTGGCAGGTGTAGCGGTCTCTTAGCAGGATGTTCTTGCGGGTCAGGGCCCGGCTCTGATGAGGGATCCGCCGGTACTCGAGCAGGCGGATCACCGAGGGCAGCGGCACCCGCAGGCGCTCGGAGGCCGCGACGTGGCGGGAACTCTCGAGCGTGGCGGCCACCCCCTTGAGCACGAGCACGAGCGCGCGCCGCGCGGCGCAGACGTTGATCGGCTCGTAGCTGGCGTTGAGCACGAGCACCGGCTGCTGCAATCCGTTGAGTCCGCTCATCACGAGGCTCCGATCGCAAGCGGCCGCGGCCTGCCGGCCGGCAGCGGCCCGTGGATCAGCCGCCGGTCGGTGCGGGCCAGCGCCAGAACCGTGACCTGAACCGCGCCGGCGCGCTTGAGCGCCGCCGCACAAGAGCTGGCTGTGGCGCCGGTCGTGAACACATCGTCGACCAGCAACAGGCGGAGCCCTTCGAGCCGCGCCCGGCGGCGCACCGCGAAAGCGCCGGCTACGTTCCTCCGCCGCTCCGCATGGCTCAAGCCGGCCTGCGAGGCGGTGGAGCGCCGGCGGCGCGCCGCGTCGAGGACCGGGATGCCGGTGCGGCGGCTGATCTCCTCGGCGAGCAGGCGCGCCTGGTTAAAGCCGCGCTGCCAGCGCTTCAGCCAATGAAGCGGCATCGGCACCAGGGCGTCGAACCGCTGGTCGCGGGGCAGGGCGCGCAGCATCATCTCCGCCAGCGGCCCGGCGAGCGTGCGGATCGCGCTGTACTTGAACAGGTGGATCAACTCCCGCAGCGAGCCGTCATAGGCGCCGAACGTGTAGGCGGCGTCGAAACCGTTCATGCCGCGCCGGCACAATCCGCAGCGTCCCTGCGCGTCGAGCGGATACGGGTTCAGAAACGGTGTACGGCAGGCGGCGCAGAAGTAGTCGGCTTCCAGCGGTTCCGGCCCCGCCAGACAGCCACGACAGACCGGCACGCGGGAGATCTCTCGAAGGGGAGTTCCGCAGATGCGGCACTCTTCGGGGAAAACAAGTGCAAACAGGTAGCCGGCGCTCTCCCTCAGAAGGGAGGGGATCCAGAAATGAGGCTGTGTTCCGAGGCGTCTACTGGAGAAGACTCACCTCCACGAACACCCTTATTCTACAACACGGCCCGCGGCTACGCCCAGAGTTCGTCGACCGGCCCGTAGACGTCGTCTTTCGACTTGGGCACGTACTCGAAGCCGCGGCCGAACGGGTCGTCGTAGCGGACATTGGTCCAGTTGATGCCGAGCGCCGAGTAGATGGTCGCTTCGACGTCCTCGATGCGCGCGTCGCGGCCACGGCTCCAGCCGGGCTCGATGGTGGCCGCCCCGGTCGGATCGGTGACGCCGATCACCTTCCCGCCCCGGACGCCCGCTCCGGCGAAGACGACGAACTGCTGGAGATAGTGGTCGCGCCCGCCCTGCGGCGACAGCGGCCCGACGGTGCGGCCGAACTCGCCCATCATCACCAGAAGCGTCTCGCCGAACAAGCCGCTCGCCTTCAGGTCGTCGAGCAGGGCGGCGAGCCCGTCGTCGAGGTTCTTCGCCCGCGCACCGGTTCGCGCCCGGGAGCTGGCCGCG
>JBBIMZ010000387.1:0-4324 GCA_037444135.1 Solibacteraceae bacterium | reverse complement strand
CACCTCGCGCACGACGCCGCTCGGAAATCGCACCGTAATGCGGTCCACTTGGCGGGCGGCGCCCAGGCCGAAGTGGGCCTCCAGAGCGTTTTGAGACAGATAGGAGGGCTGGCAGCCGATGGCCTGAAGTTGCCTCACCCCGCCGGCGTCCACTTCTACCAGCGCTCCCACGGCGTCGCGGTTGCTCCGCGTGCCCCGTGGCCGGATCCGGATCCAGTGCCCGCGATTGCCGCCGTCGTTGCGCAGCAGCAAAGGCGGCTCGCCGAAGTTGACTACGAAAATGTCCACGTCGCCGTCGCGATCGTAATCGGCGAAGGCGGCGCCCCGGCCGACATGGAGCTCCTCGAAGACGGCGCCGCTCGCCCGGCCCGTTTCGAAAAAGCCGTCCGAAGGGTTCTTTTGCCAGAACAGGAAATTCCTCATCGGAACGAGTCGCGACGGATCCTGCGCCTCTTGCAGCGTGCTGCCGTTGGCGGCGAACAGATCGGCCTTGCCGTCGTTGTCGTAGTCGAAGAAGGAGGTGCCCCACCCCACAACCGGCAGCGCGATCTGCCCCAGCCCCAGCATGTCGGCGATGTCCATGAACTTCAGCGAACCGCCCCCGGTCGTGCCCGGCGTACGCAGCAGGTTCCAAAACAGCGCGTTCTCCTGCGCCAGCCAGTGCGTGATGAAAATGTCGAAATCGCCGTCGTTGTCGAAATCTCCGACCGCCAGTCCCATGGCGCCGCGGTAATCGGCCACCAGCGCGCTGTGCGAGACGTCTTCGAACCGGCCGTTGCCCAGGTTGCGGTACATGGCGTTGTCGGAGACGTCGTTGGCCACGTACAGATCCAGGCGCCCGTCCAGGTCGAAGTCGCACCAGGCCGCCGTCAGGCTCCGGCCGCTCGGGTTGGCGACGCCGGCCGCTTCGGCGACTTCAGTGAAGGTCCCGTTCCCGTTGTTGCGGAACAGGGCATTGGGCTGCGGCCGGTAAGAGGAAGGATTCAGCGTGTAGGGCACTTCAGCGTCGAACTGGCGCGAGGTCTTCCCGACGGCCTCCGGCTCAAAACGATAGTCCACGTAGGCGCACACGTACAGGTCCAGATCGCCGTCGCCGTCGTAATCGCCCCAGGAAGCCCCGGCCCAATAGCGCTCGAGCCGGGCCAGCCCCGCCGCAACCGACACCTCGTCGAAGGAGCCGTCACCGCGGTTGCGGTAGAGCAGGATCCGGCGGTAGGTCGTCACCACCAGATCCAGATCCCCGTCATTATCGAAGTCGGCCCAGGCGGCCGCCATCCCGATGCCCTTATAACCAAGACCGGCCGCCGCCGTGACGTCGGTGAACGTGCCGTTGCCGTTGTTGCGGTACAGCCGGTTGGAGCCGGGTGAGGCGGCCACCTGCTCGGGCGTGGCCGTCAGCGCCGCCGCGATGTTGACCACGAACAGATCGGGATCGCCGTCGCCGTCGTAATCGCCCCAGGCCGCCCCGGACCCCATATCCTCGGGAAGCTGGGTCGTGCGGCGCGCGGGGAAGTGAACAAAGTCAATGCCCGCTTCCCGGGCCACGTTGCGAAACGTCACGCGCGGGTAATCCGGCGGCAACTTCCGTTCCAGTTCGCTGGTGACGCCTTCGACCGGCCGGCCGGGCTCATAGCGCTCCGTCTTCGGCCTCAGCGCCAGCACCGCCACTGACAGGCCGACGACAATGCCGACGCTGATCGCCGTGTACCGGACGATCAGGCGCTTGCGCTTGGAGCCGGTCGGGGGCATTCGGGCGGCGTCAATCCCCGGAGGCGCTCGCGCCGGGCGGTTCGACCCGAATCTGCCGGCGCACTTCCGTGATGGTGGTCACCGGCGAGGTCAGTCCGGCCTCCTGTCCGAACAGGAAGTTCACCAGGTACTGATCGATCTTGCGGTAGCGCAGGCGCGCCTCGACCGTCAGCAGGCCCGATCGCGGCGCCTGAACCGGATAGGTGACCTTCTGCGGAAACTGCCGGGGCCGAGTCGGCGCCGTCTGAGGGCAGTAGAAGCTCATTTCGGCCGTGTCGGAGAAGCCCGGAAACAGTGACCGCCGGTAGCGAACGCCCACCATCTCCCACAGGTTGTGCCGGTCGATCAGGTTGCCGTACTTGTCCACCGGTTCGGCTTTGAACATGAACGTGCCGGGCTCGATGAAACCTTTCTCGTCGACGGTTCCGCGAGAAAACACGACCCTTCCCTCAGCGTCTTTGACGATGACCTGGAGCCAGGCCTGGATGATATCCAGCGGACCGGTCGGAAAGTCATGGCCGACCTTGTTGGACGTGATCACCAGCCGCAGCGGCACTTCCTCGCCCGGACGCGCTTTCTCGGGGACGTCGAGTTCCAGGCCGACGATGGGACCGGACCGCCACTTGTGCGCGATTTCAGGGACCTCATAGCGGCCCTGGAGCCACTGCTCGGTCAGCCGCACATGCTCTTGCCAGCCGTTGAGCTTGAGCAGAGCCGGCATCATCTGGTTGGCCGCCAGGAAGCGGTGGCTGCGATGTTTGCCGTCGCCCGCGCTGCGGTTGTAGTCGGCCGTGTCGCCGGCGGCCGGGTCACGCGAGTCGACGAGCGGCATGTGGCACTCGCGGCACTCGATCGTCTTGTCCGGAGCGCCCGGATGGTTCCAGCGGCTCTGCCGCCAGTTGTCGTACTGGTTTTGCAGCTGCACCCAGCCGAGGTTGTTGATCTCCTGATCGATGAACTGCTTGTGGCAGGCGGCGCAGTACTCGGGCGTCTTGAACAGCCGCTTGCTCAGATCCTTGACGTGCCGGCGGGGATAGGCGCGGATGAGGAAATCGCGGAGGAACCGGCGCGCCGGCGTCGGCTTCTCGTCGTACTCAATCTCGAACAGATACCGGGCGGGCGCCTGGATGACGTAGTTCGCATTGCCCTTGACGTCCACTTGGCGGACCGAATGACACACCAGACAGGACACGCCTTCCTGATAGCCGTGCAGCGAGGTGAGCTTCTCGGTTTCGACAAACAGGTTCTTGGTGCCCGAAAACAGCGAGATCGGATCGTGGCAGCCTCCGCAATAGCGCGTCGACTCCGGGCCGTTCAGGTTGGCCATGTTCATCTGGATCTTCTGAAAGCCAAGATCCATCGCCGCATAGCGGTGCGCGCTCGGCTCCCACTCGCGCACGATCTGCTCGTGGCAGCCGGCGGTGCCGCATCCGGCCGAACCGGCCAGCAGCCGGGCGTCGATGGCGCGGTTGCCCGCCGTGCGGGCCAGGCTCGGCGCAAACGGGCGGTCCGGTCCGTAGACGTAGCTGTAATCCGGCGGGAAACGGTCGCTCAGGCGCGGCGGCCGGTACAGGCCGTAACCGGCAAGGATGAGGGCCCCGCAACCCAGAACGAACACGCCCGCGCCAGCCCCGTAGCGCCGCGCCGGCTCGAGCGGGACTGACCGCCGGTCGCGCACCACGATCAACAGGATATGGAGAAGACCGAAGGCCACGACGCCGATCGTCGTAACTGATGCGAACGCCGGCCGCGGCCTGCCACGTCAGCACCAGCCCGGAAACCAGACATACAACCAGGGAGGCGCCCCCCAAATAGCCCAGCACGGAGAGGTGACTCAGCGGCTTGCGCCAGTATTCGGCTGTGTGGCGCACCAGGTACCAGGCGCACGGAACCAGAAACAGCAGCCCGACCGCCGTGTGCACGAGCACCGAAATCTGGTTGGGAATGCTGAACGGCAGCAGCCACATTCCAAGACCCGTCAACGCGCCGGCTGCGATGTAGCCGGCCGCGAGCAGCGCCAGCGGCGAGCGCCAGCGGCGGGCCCGTTCTTCAACCCGCTCGGAAAGCTGGTTTTCCCGCATAAGAAGCCCCCAAACTCGGAGATCCTTCCTGAAGCATATCACGCCGTAAGACCGGTCTTGTGACTCCGGTCACACCGGAAAGCCTCCGCCGGAGTATCGTGGCCAGAGTGACGTCGCGGGCGGTTTTCCATGAAGCGCGGTGGCTGGCTCTCTGGGCGGCGATGCTGGGTTTCCTGCTCGACGCCATGGACGTGCTCCTGTATGTCTTCGCCCTCCAGTCGATCCGGGCCGAATTCGGCCTCTCGAACGCCCAAGCCGGCCTGGTGAGTTCGGCTGCGCTGGTGGCCTCGGCCGCCGGCGGAGTGCTGGCGGGGCTGCTGGCCGACCGCATCGGACGCCGCCGCACGCTGATCTACACGATCCTGGTCTACTCGCTGGCCTCGGCCGGAGCCGCCTTTTCCCGGAATCTGGCCGACCTCGTCTTCTGGCGGGCCGTCACGGGGCTCGGTCTCGGCGGGGAGTGGGCGGCCGGGGCGGTGCTCGTCGCCGAAAGC
>JBBIMZ010000386.1:0-4331 GCA_037444135.1 Solibacteraceae bacterium | reverse complement strand
CCGGCTCGGTGATGTCGACCGTGGTGGCGCCGGGTCCGGTGCACAGGCCGCCGTCCAGCACCAGGTCCACGCGGCCGTCCATGACCCCGAAGACCTCGATGCCGCTGCGGCAGGTGGGCTGGCCGGACAGGTTGGCGCTGGTGCAGATCAGGGGCTGGCCGAGCGCCTCGAGCAAAGCGTGGACCAGGCGCGAGCGGCTCTCTCGCAGCGCCAGCCGCCCCGTGTTGCCCGTCACCTTCAGCGGCACTTTGGCCGACGCCCGCACGATCAGCGCCAGCGGACCCGGCCAGAACCGCCGCGCCAGCAGGTAAAAGCGCGGGGGCAGCTCGGCCGCCAGATCCTCGGCCATCAGCAGGTCGCTCACCAGCAGCGGCAGCGACCGGTCCAGCTCCCGGCCTTTGGCGGCGAAGACATTCGCGACCGCCTGCAAGTTCAGCGGATCGGCCACCAGCGCGTAGAGGGCGTCGGTGGGGATGGCGACGACGCGCCCGGCGCGGACGGCCGCCGCCGCCCGCTCGATCGCCTCCGCCGCCGGGCATTCCGGATTGACTTCGATCAGATCTGTCGCCACGGCTCGCTGTCAATGACTCCGGCTATTCTATCGGGGCCCGATCGCTTCGGCCACCTCGATCGCCATCTCGTAGCGGCCGAACGGGGCGCTCAACTGCACACCCTGGACCATCGGGCGGACCTGGCGAACCATCTCCTGGGCGATGGCGACGCCTTCGCGCCGCGCCGCTTCCGCATCCTGAGCCCGCCGCATGCGCTCCAGAAACGCTTCCGGCACCGGCACTCGCAATTCGTTCACCATGAATTCCGCATTCCTGTAACTGGTCAGCGGCCAGATTCCGGCGATGACGGGCACCCGGAGGCCCTCGATCCGCCGGAGAAAGTTCTCGAGCAGGTGCAGGTCGAAGACCGGCTGCGTGACCACGTACTCGGCGCCGGCCTGAACCTTCCACTCCAGGCGCCGGATCTCCTCGTCGAGATTCAGCGCCCCGGGGTTGGCGCCGACGCCGATCAGCAGGGCCGTCTGGGAACCCATCGGATTGCCGCCGATGTCCAAGCCGTGATTGAGGTTGTTGACGATATTGGTGAGCCCGATGGCGTCGACGTCGAAGACCGCCGTTGCTTCCGGATAGGAGCCCATGCGCGGCGGATCGCCGGTAATGCAGATCAGGTTGCGGATGCCGAGCGTATAGGCGCCGAGCAGCTCCGACTGGATGCCGAGGATGTTGCGGTCGCGGCAGCAGAAATGCAGCACCGCCTCGATGCCCGCCTGCTGCTGGATCAAGTAGCAGGTCACCTGGGCGCTCATGCGCGCGCTGGCCCGCGGCCCGTCCGGCACGTTGATGCAGTCGATGCCGTGCGCGGCGCACAGCCGCGCCCCCGCGATCTCCTTGGAAGCGTCCACGCCGCGCGGCGGCAGGATCTCCACGAACGCCACGAACCGCCCGGCCGCCAGCTTCGCCCCGAGCTGGGACTTGCGGGCCACCGGCACCTTTTCAAGCGCTTTGGCTTTGATCGCCGGTTCGGCGACGGTGGCGCGGATCCGGCGGTGCACCGGCGCGAGCGAACGCACCTCCGAGCGGATGTGCCTGATGTGTTCCGGCGTGGTCCCGCAACAGCCGCCGATGACCTTCACGCCCGCCCAGAGAAAGCGCCGGGCGTACTGCGCCATGTATTCCGGCGAACACAGGTAGATGTTGCGCCCTTCGACGCGCGCAGGCAATCCTGCGTTCGGCATCGCGCTGAGCGGCTTGTGGGAGAACTTCAGCATCTTCTCGATCGTCTCGAGCGTGGCTTTCGGCCCCACCGAGCAGTTGCAGCCGATGACGTCGGCGGGCGATTCATCCAGGATGCGCGTGTAGGTTTCGGCGTCGGTCCCGTCGCGCAGATGGCCGAAATCGTCGATGGTGACCTGCGCGATGATCACCAGGTCGGGCCCGGCCGCCTCGCGTGCGGCCAGGATCGCCTCGCGCAGCTCGTTGATGTCCGAGAAAGTCTCCAGGATTAGCAGGTCCACGCCGGCGCGCACCAGCGCCTCGGCCTGCTCGCGAAACGCCTGGCGCGCCTCGGCGAAGCTGATGGCGCCGAGCGGTTCGACGAGCGCCCCCAGCGGGCCGATCGAGCCGGCAACAAAAGCCACGTCTTCGGCGGCCTCGCGCGCCAGGCGTACGCCGGCCTGGTTGATAGCCTCCAGCTTGTCGGCGAGGCCGTAGCCGGCAAGACGAATCCGGTTCGCCCCGTAGGTGTTCGTCTCCAGGATCTCGGCGCCCGCGCGGACGTATTCGGCGTGAATCTCTTTGACCAGGTTCGGCTGCGACAGGTTCAGCTCGTCAAAGCAGCGGTTGATGAACACACCCCGGCTGTACAGCATCGTGCCCATCGCGCCGTCGGCCACCACGGCGCGGCGTCCCAGCAGCTCGCGGAACTCCGCCGCGCGGTTCGGCGGGCTGGTTTGTCCCATCTCTGGTCGTCAGTTAACGCTGGCAGCCGGGGCAGAAGTACGTGGAACGTCCGTGTTGCGGGATTCTCCGGATGCGCCGGCCGCATCGCGGGCAACGTTCCCCCTCCCGTCCGTAAACGGCCAAAGGAAACGTTTCACGCGCCTCGAATTTGCCCGGACCGGAATATGCGTTACACGCTGATTGTACCGCATTGTCCAGAATCGCGACAATGGCCTGGTGAAGCCGCTCGAGGCGCTTCTGGCTCAACCGGTTCATCGGTTTGGCAGGATGGACGCCGGCCCGGAACAGGGCTTCCGCCGAGTAGATGTTGCCCAGCCCGGCAATGCGCGTCTGATCCATCAGGAACAGCTTGGCGGGCGCCCGCGAGCGGCGGGCCTCCCCGGCGAGCCACTGCGGCGTAAAGGCGTCCGAGAGCGGTTCGAGGCCGAGGCCGGCCTCCAGGCGCTCGGCTTGAGCCGGCTGGAGGAGTTGGACCACTCCCAGCGCGCGCGGATCGTCGAGCACGAGCGCTCCGCCGCCGTCCAGTTCCAGGACGGCCCGAGCGTGCAGCGGCCGCATGCGCCCGTCGGGCGCCGCGTAGAGGTTGCCGGTCATTCCGAGATGCACGCGGAGCGTCTCGCCCGAGTCCAGGCGCAGCAGGATGTTCTTTCCCCGCCGGTCGACGCCCAGGATGCGCTTCCCCGGGAGGCGCTTGGCCAGGCGCCGGTCCAGCCGGGCCGCCAGGTGCGCTCTCGCGATCCGGGCCCCGAGGGCGTCGCGGCGAAGCTTCCGGCAGACGGCCTCCACTTCAGGCAACTCGGGCATGGCCGGCTCACAGAATCATCAGCTCGACGGGGGCATCGGCGCCGCACTTGAGCAAGGCCGCCGCCGAACCCTGGCGCGTCGCCACCTCGAGATACCCGGTGGAGCCGGGAACCAGCACGAGTTCGCCCGGAGCGGCCTCGGCGTAATTGGCCGCCAGTCGGTCCACCGTCACCATGCCCACCGTCATGCGAAACGGGCGTACGGCCAGCTCGGGGAAATCCTCCAGCCGGAAATTCGTGATCAGATTGCCGAAGTGGTCGGCGCGGAGCACGCAGCCGGTCCAGTAGCGCTTCCCGGTGCGGACGGGCTTTTCGAAATCGGTGCGCAGATGGTCCTCGATGAGCTTGCCGAACTGAGCGGGTCGGACCCCCTTGGCCAGATGCGCCGCCACCGGCGCGAACACGTCTCTGCCGTGGAAGGTGTTGCTCACCGGCCGGAGAAAATATTTCTCCACGGTGATGTGCCGCGCCTTGTGCTTCTCGCGCGAGTAGACCATCGCCAGCACCCCGTTGTCCGGACCGATGAAGTACTGCCCGGCGGCTTCCACCAGGATCGGCCGCCGGGCCGTGCCGACGCCCGGATCGACGACGACGACGTGAATGGTGCGACGCGGGAAGTACCGGTAGGCCTGGGCGATGACGAACGCGCCTTCCTTGATCGCAAACGGCGGGATCTCGTGCGTGATGTCGACGATGGAGGCGGCCGGCTCAATGCCCAGAATGACGCCTTTCATGACGCCCACGAAATGGTCGCGGCTTCCGAAGTCCGTCGTCAGCGTGATGATGGGGCGGCGCATGTCCTGTTAAGATCGAAGCAAAGGGCTTCCGTGGATCGCTACTATTTCGATCATAATGCGACCACCCCGCTCGCTCCGGAGGTGCTCCACGTTTACATAGACGTGTTGCGCGAGACGTTCGGGAACGCCTCGAGCATCCACTGGTTCGGGCAGGAGGCCAAGCGGCGCCTGGAGCGGGCCCGCGCCCAGGTGGCCGGTCTTCTCGGTTGCGGGGCGAAGGAAATCGCCTTTGTCAGCGGCGGCACGGAAGCCAACAATCT
>JBBIMZ010000385.1:0-4335 GCA_037444135.1 Solibacteraceae bacterium | reverse complement strand
GCGGAACTGCAACGTGTCGATCCGGCCGAGCACGAATCTTGATCCGCCAAGCAAGGCGTGCGCGTCGGGAAAGACCGGATTGCGGATGCTGCCCAAGATATAAAACGGCGGCTGCCGGCTGCCGGCGTTGCCGTAGAAGTCGGTCCAGAGCGGGTCGAAGAACAGTCCGAATCCGGCGCGCACGCTCGTGTTGCCCTTGCCGGTGGGGTCCCAGGCCAGGCCGGCCCGGGGCGCGAAGTTGCGGTTCGACGGGTTGATGAACAGCGGATGGCCCACCGTGGGAGCGGCATCGCGCAACGGATCGCGCAGGTTGGCGACCAGGCCGCCGGTCTCTGCCGGCACGCTGGTCCGCTCGTAGCGCACTCCCAGGTTGACGACCAGGCGGCGGTGAAGCTGCCAGTCGTCTTGGATGTAGCCGGCCACCATCGACTGGCGCCAGTTGCGCGTCAGGATCGACTCCGGCAACGTCAGTTCGACGAACGCGGGGCGTGCGGCGAGAAAGTCCACCAGTGAGTTGAACTGGTAGAATCCCCAGGGCGATTGAGGCCGGAGCGTGCCGAATCGGATCGCCCGGTAGTCGCCTCCCACCTTGATCGCATGCCGGCCCCGGATAAGCGACAAATCACCGCTCCCCTGAAACAGGTCCAGATCCGAACGGGACGGCCCGAAGCGGCTGGGTCCGAGCGAAAACAGGCCGGTGACGGTGATTTGTCCCAGCGGCCGCCCGGGCAGAAACGAAAGCGAGGGATCGACGGCACGGAGAAACGCAGGTTCGGAGCTGCTCTGCGAGCGGTTATAGCTGAAACGCAGCGTGCCGAATGTGCGTTCGCTGAAAACACGGCTGATCTCTGCGGTCAGATAGCGGTTGTGGGATTCCGTATCGGTGCGAACCAGCCCGAAGCCGTCTGGAGTGCGCACTGCGGCGTCGTCGTGCGTGTATCGTGCGAACACGGACGTGATCTCCGAGAACCGTTGGTCCAGGCGGCCTACATAGAAGTTCTCATCCGTGGCGGTCGACACGGCGCCGACGAATTCGCCGGTGCCGTCGCCGAAGTCACGTTCGTTCGGAAGAGGAATCAGTTCCAGGTAGGGCCGAACGGCCGGATCGACCCGGACCGGAGCCCGGTTTGGGAAGATCCCTTGACGGCTGTTCGCGCCGGGGACCACGGACCTCGTAGTTCGGCTCAGTCGCTGGCGCAATCCTTCGAAGCTCCCGAGAAAGAAAGTTCGATCCCGCCGCAGGGGCCCGTCGGCGACGACGCCGAATTGATTGCGCCGGAACGGCGGAATCGGCTCGGGCTGCGGATCGAAGAAGTTCTTGGCGTCCAGGGCGGAATTGCGGAGGAAATGGAACAGGCTGCCGTGGAACTGGTTCGTGCCCGAACGCGTCGCCGCGGAAATGACCCCCCCGGCGCTGCGGCCGTAGGCGGCGCTGTAGGAATTGGTCAACACCCGAAACTCTTCGAGCGTGTCGATGCCCAGCAGGACTCCGGCGGCGCTGCCCGGTGTGTTGTTGTTGGCGTCGTTGATGTCGCTGCCGTCGAGCAGGAAACTGACCTGGCTGGGCCGGTTCCCGTTGATGACCAGCTTCGTCCCCGGCCCGCCGGAGTCCGAACTGCGCCGGGAGGGTGACACGCCGGGTTGCAGCAGAGCCAGCTGGGCGAAATCCCGCCCGTTCAGCGGCAGCTCTCGGATCGACAGTCGGTCCATCACCGCTGCCAAGGCGCCCGACCGAGTGTCCACTTCCGGCGCATCGCCGATGACGACGACCTCCGAGTTGACCTCTCCGACTTTGAGCGTCACGTCGACGACCGCCTCCCGTCCCATGGTGAGGACGATGCCCTGCCGGACTTCGGTGCGGAAACCCTCCCGCCGGCAGCGCAACGTGTATTGGCCGAGCGGGAGCCGGGCGAATTGGTAGCGCCCTTCGCTGTCGGTATGCACGCTCAGACGCCAGCTCGTCTGGACTTGCTCAGCGGTGACTTCGGCCCCCGAGATTCGACCGCCCGATTCGTCGCTGACCACGCCGACCAGAGTGCCGCTGTAGAGCTGCGCCCAGGCCGCGACAGCTCCTCCGAGAAGCGCCAGAAGCGACCATTTAACGAGCATGGGAACCTCCGCTCGCTCCCGCTTGGCGCCGCCCGCGCGCCAGCACGACGCCGTAGCCGGACTCGCCGACCGGTTCGGTCCAGGCCAGAAAGATCTGGTCCGGTGGGCCGAAAGCGATGGTCGGGTACGACGCACTTGCCTTGGCCGGTTCGATACGAACGAGCGCCCCGGCCCGGCCCTCCGCATCGATCTCGCGAAAATAGACTCCGATCCTGCCCCAGCCCTGATTCTGTGACGCGTCCCGTCCCTGGAAGACGGCCAAGATCGTGTCTTCCGCCGGCACCAGGTATGGGTGGTTGGCGTCGACGACGTCTCCGGAAAGCAGCCGCCGCGGTGCGAACGTTCTCCCGCCGTCGTCCGACCAGGCATAGTAAATCGCCCCTCGGCCCGCTCTGACCGTGTACCAGCTAACGAACAGGCGCCTGCCGAGGACGGCGAGCGAGGCGCCGGAGTGGGGGCAACCGTGAATCCGCCAGTTGTCCTCGGCCACACGTACCGGCTCGCTCCAGCTCACGCCGCCGTCCTCGGACGTGGCGATCAGGATGTCGCGCACGTGGTCGCCGGTGACGCCTCGGAAAGCGACATGGACGGTTCGCTCGCCGGCGAAGGCGAGCGAGGGGCGGCAACAGGGACAGACGTTGCCGCTCACCCGGACACTGGCTTCGAACGACCGGCCGCGGTTTGCCGAGCGCGCCAGGTAGAGTGCGGACGTGCCGGCATGGCCCCCGCCGCGCTCCCGCCCGTCCAGCCATGCCACATAGACGTCCCCGCGCGGAGAAACGTGCAGCGTGGCGAAGGCTTGTGAAGCGGGCGCGCCCGGATCCACCAGCACGCTCTTTGCGAAAGTTTCTCCCCAATCAGCGGATCTGGCCAGACGCAGTACGCTTCCCCCGGATTCTCCGATGCGGGCCTGCCACAGGCAGTAAACTTCGCTCCGGCTGCGCATGAACAGGCGGGGACTGTTCTCTCCGTGGGAGGCCACCTCGCCGGCGATGTCATTGACGCGCACGCGCTGCGGGAAACCGTCGGCGCCGTCGAAGGAGGTCAAGAGCCACAGGTCTCCTTTCTCCACCGTCAGCATCGAGACGGCTCCGGAGGGCCGGAGGGCCAGCGAGGGATCGCGCCCGGCCGCCACGACTCGCGGCGTCGCCTCGAATCCGGCTTGCGCCGCCGACGCCGCCGCGCCTGCGAAAACACACACGAACACTTTCCAACACACAACACACCTCCCCTTCTATCAACCGGGAAACCCCGTTCTGAAGCTTTTTCAGATGGAAGCCGGAAGGAGGGGCGGCGGCCGCTCGTAGAGATAAGCCGGGTGAGTCCAACGAGGGGATGGGGCGGGCGGCGGCTCCGTTGACATTCCGCCGAGAAACGCGAGCTGTCCTTTTTCGCGCGGCAGCAGATAGACCCACTGGGCGAGAAGGAAGCTGCGAAGCCTGGCGTAGACTTCCGGGCAGAAAGCGCGTTCGAGCACCGGTCCGGCGGAAGTTCCGGCTGTGCGGCGGCAGCAACAGGGCCTCTCGGAGCAGCCGCAGGAGTCAGGCCGGGGGGTGGATGCAGCGCTTACGCTAACTGCGACCGGTTGCAGCCACGCCAGCAGTAGCCACACGAGCATCGCGGCCGCATTGATGCGCCCCGACCTCTGCCATTTGCTCCTCGGAGGCATCCCAGATGGTGTGCTTCGCTCGGCTTTGAAGTAAGGTTATCATACCAGCGCCGCGCCCGGCAACCGGCGCGGCTCGACATTCTGAGCCGGCCCTGGTTTTTCAACAGGTTTGTCACACTCGCGCGGCCGCAGCCGCTTGATCCGGCGGGCAAAAAAACTTGTTGATAACGGCCCGGAGAGGCGCGTTTTTCCTGGCGCCGGCGCCCGGCGGGTGCTACAACTAGGAACTGATCTGTGCCGGCGTTGCGCGGTGCGGAGTGATCTCGGGGGAGGTGGCCGCCTGCAAGGCGCCGGAGGATCGGGTCCGGGGCAGTGGGCCCGCGAGGGCGGCTGCCCCAGTATTTTTAGTTGGTCTTTCCCACCGGCTGTTCGACGGGCGTCAACCAGCCGTAGCGATCCGGCGCCGTACCGTTGACGATGGCGAAGAACTCCTCCTGAAGCCGCTGGGTGATGGGCCCGCGCCGGCCCTTGCCGATCTGGATGCGGTCGACCGAGCGCACCGGCGTGATCTCGGCCGCAGTCCCTGTGAAGAAGATCTCGTCGGCGATATAGAGCAT
>JBBIMZ010000384.1:0-4337 GCA_037444135.1 Solibacteraceae bacterium | reverse complement strand
AATGGAGGCGGCAGGCGAGGCGGACATGACCACAGGCCGGAAATGGATCCTCTGGGCGGCGGCGCTGGCCGCGGCGTTCACATTCGGTTTTTTTCCGCGATACCTGGAAACCCGCCAGCTCCGCCGCGAACTGGCCGCCGCGCGCGAGCAGGCCGAGCTGGCGCGCCTCCGCGATCTGGCGGGAATCGCCTATCTGGAGGTCACCCAGAATAATTACGGGATCGCGGCCCGCCACTCGAGCGAGTTCTTCGACCGGGCGGCGCAACTCGCCCGGACGGCCTCCGATGCCCGGCGGAGGCAAGCGCTCGAGGAGCTTCTGAGCCGGCGCGACGCCGTCACGGCGGCTCTGGCCAAAGCCGACCCGGCGGTCTCGGCTGCGTTCCAGGATCTGCTGCGGCGGTTGCATGCGGACCCGCTCGGACCGCCGGGAGCTTGAAGCAGTCCTTAAACATGAGCCTCACAGCCCGATCTCAGCCGTGTCGGATCAGGAGGACGTCGCCGTCCTGGACGACGTAGTCCCTGCCCTCAAGGCGCAGCAGCCCCTTTTCGCGCGCACCGGCATAGCCGCCGGCGTCAACCAGCGCCTTCCAGCTGGCCACTTCGGCGCGGATGAACTTCTTCTCGAAATCCGTGTGGATCGTGCCCGCGGCCTTGATGGCCGTCGTGCCCGCCGGAACGGTCCAGGCGCGCACTTCCGTATCTCCGGCCGTCAGGAACGAGATCAAGCCGAGCAAGCGGTAGCCGGCCTGAATGAGACGCCGCAGTCCGGACTCCGGCAACCCGTAGCCGCGCATGAACTCTGCGGCGTCGGCCGGGTCGAGTTCGGCCAGCTCGGCTTCGATCTTGCCGCAAATGGCGGTGACTTCAGTTCGCCGATGGCCCGCCAGGTGCCGCCGGCGGAACTCCTCTTCGATCTGGTGGAGGCGCGGAGCGTCGCGTTCGCCGAGATTCAGCACATAGAGCATCGGCTTTTGTGAGAGAAAGCCGAAGCCGCGGAGGCGCTTTTCACCTTCCGCGTCGAGCTCGAGCGCCCGGAGCGGCCGGTTGTCCTCGAGGGCGGCGCGCGCCTTCTCGAGCAGCTCGTACTCGTGATCGAGCTCGGCGCTCTTGATCTTCTTGCGGTCCTTCTCGAGCCGTTCGAGGCGCTTTTCGACCATCACCAGGTCGGAAAGGACCAGCTCGGTCTCCACGTCGTTGAGATCGCGCACCGGGTCGACCGTGCCGCGCTCGTGGGGGACCGTATCATCCTCGAAGGCGCGCAGCACATGGGCGAGGGCGTCGGCCAGGCGCATGCCGGCCAGGTATTTCGGCTCGCGCAGGGCCTCCTTCGAGATGGAGGGGAAGTCCAGGTACTCCATCGTGGCGTGCGTCACCTTCGGCGGGCGGAAGACTTCAGCCAGAGCTTCGACGCGCTCGTCAGGCACGGTGGCTACGCCCAGGCGGGCCTCCATCGAACCGAGACGGGCCGCCTCGTGCACGCCGGTGAGGATGGTGAACAGTGACGTCTTGCCGACCATCGGCAGGCCGATAATGGCTGTCTTCATTCCAAGCTCTATTTACAGGGGAACCTCGACGGAAGCGAGGATCTCCGACAGGATCCGGTCGCCGGCGTTCGAGCCGCGCTCGATCAGGGCCACGCGCGAGTTGACCACGACGCGGTGCGCGAACACGGGAACCGCCAGGCGCTTGACGTCGTCCGGGATCACGAAGTCGCGCCCTTCGATCAAGGCGAGAGCTTGCGCGGCCCGGTAAAGCGCCTGGGCGCCGCGGGGACTGACGCCCAAATAAAGCGCTTCGTGGCAACGCGTGCGCTCGACGATCGCCAGGATGTAATCGGTGATCGCGTCGTCGGCGCGCACCCCGTGGACTTGCTCCTGGAGTTCGATGACTTCGGCGGCCGAGAGCACGGGGCGGACGGAAGCGCCGGCGCGGTCGTCGCGCTGGCGCAAGATCTGGCGTTCGCTGGCCGCGTCCGGGTAGCCGATGCGCAGCCGCAGCAGGAACCGGTCCAGTTGGGACTCCGGCAGCGGGTAGGTGCCGTGGTGCTCGACCGGGTTCTGCGTGGCGATCACCATGAACGGCTGCGCCATCGGATAGGAGACGCCGTCGATGCTGACCTGGAGCTCGTTCATCGCCTCGAGCAGCGCCGATTGCGTCTTCGGCGTGGCGCGGTTGATCTCATCGGCCAGCAGGAGGTTGGTGAAGATCGGGCCGCGCTTGAACTCGAACTGGCGCGTATGCGCGTTGTAGACCGTGACGCCGAGCACGTCGCTCGGCAGCATGTCGCTGGTGAACTGGAGGCGATGGAACTGGCAATCCACCGAGCGCGCCAGCGCCTGGCCGAGCGTCGTTTTGCCCACCCCGGGAACGTCTTCGATCAGCAGGTGGCCGCGCGCCAGCAAACACACAAGCGACAGGCGTACCACGTCGGCTTTGCCCCGCAAAGCCTGCCCGAGGACGGCTTCCAGCTCGCTGAGCTTCTCGATGACCGGCGGCAGGGCCTCTGTGGTTTCCCGCAGGCCCATCACAAGCCCATGATAGCGAACTGCCGAGAGGCGCTCGGTGGGCGATCAGTCCGGCGTGGCCATCCAGATGTTGGACTGGAATTCGCGGAGACCGCAGTAGAGGCCGTCGGCCGTCATGGCGTCGCCGAAGCTCAAGCCGCCGACGGCGTGCCGGCTCCCGTGCAGATGCAGCACCGCGAACGGGGAGCCTTCGGGCCGGCGGGTGCGCCGCGCCAGCTTCTGCGCCCAGAGGCAGCGAAACCCGTCGCGCCGCGAGAGCACGTAGAGCAGAGCGCCGTCCGGCGACCACCAGCATTCGTCGTTCGGCCCGTCGGCGACTCGCACCCACTCGCGCTGGTCCGGAGCCGCCCCGCCCTGCAGCGGCGCCACGAAGACGGGCTGCTCGTCGCCCCCGGTGACCAGCCGGAAGCTGATCCACCGGCCGTCGGGCGACAGCCCCCCGCGCCGCACGGCGTGTTCGCGGTGCCGGACCACATCCGTGACGCGCCCGGAGGCTAGATCCACCGCGCGCAGCACGGAGGGCGCCGTCGTCAGGAAGTAGAGTCTGGCGCCGTCGGCCGACCAGCCTGCGAGCGAGTTCATGTCCTCCGCCAGCGCTCGCTCGGTTCCGCTCTCCAGATCGAGCACGACCAGCTTGGCCGACCCGGACGTTCCCCGGCAGAAGGCCAGCCGTTTGCCGTCCGGAGACAGCAGCGGGCGGTACTCCCAGCCTGGCGTTGCCGTCAGTTGCTTCTCGGCGCCGGTGACCAGATCGCGCTCCCAAATCTCATCGCTGCCAGATCGGTTTGAGACGAAGACCAAACGCCTTCCGTCGGCAGAGACGCTCGGCGCCAGCGCATCGGCTGCACTTTCGGTGACCGGCTCGAGCGGACCCAGGACGCGACCGCGAGCGGCGTCGAGCGGCAAGCGCCACAGACGCCGGGCGCCGGTGACGCCGGCGAATACGATCCGTCCGCTCGCGGCCGCCGAGGGCTGCCGGACGCCGGCGACACCGGCGGTGAGGCGCTGCGGTTCGCCGTCGATCCGGCCGTTGCGCGGCGACAGGGCGAGCCGATACAGATCCGCGCTGCCGCCGTGCTGCGCCGCCAGTAGCACGTAGGGATAATCCGCGTCCCAGAAGAGGCGGCTGTCGTGCGGCGGGCTGACGTCAGCCAAAGGACGGATCTCCCTGCTCGCGAGAAACTGGCGCAGTCCGGTGGGGATCGCATCGCCTCCGGCCACGGGCACGAGCCACCAATCCAGGCTCCCGGCGGCGACGGGCGTCGCCTCCCGGCTTCCCTCGATCAGCAGGGTCGCGCCGTCGGGAGACCAGCTCGGCGCGTACGACCACGGCAGGCCCGTCGCTACCCGTTTCGGGCCGCCTCCGGCGAGAGAAACCACCCAGACTTCCGAGCGCCGCCAGCGGAAGCCGACCGAATAGGCCAACCACGCGCCGTCCGGCGAGAAGCTGGGCCACATGCCACCAGGCCCGACGAGTCGGGCCTGCCCCCCCAGGGCCGGCACGGTATAAACGCCGGGTCGCTCGCCGAGGGAGCTGAACGCGAGGGTCGAACCCGAAGGCGAGAAAACGGGCTGGCACTCCACCGCCGGGCTCGTGGTCAGCCGGATGGGATCGCCGCCCGAAATTTGCTGCACCCAGATATCCGGATTGCCGGCTTGGCCCCGGTCCGAGACGTACGCCACAAACTTGCCGTCTCGCGAAATCGCCGGTTGAATGGTGATGCCGGCGTCGCGTGTCAACTGCCGGAACGTGTACTGCGGCCGGGGCGGCGGCCCGCGTCTCCGTCTTCGCCGATGGTGTTCACTAAACCA
>JBBIMZ010000383.1:0-4351 GCA_037444135.1 Solibacteraceae bacterium | reverse complement strand
TATGAAGCTGGCCGAGCGGGCGCAGGTCGGCGAGCGCGGCCAGGCTGGCGCTCTCGGCCGCCACGGGGCCGTCCGGAAGCGGCCCGTGCGTCTCGGGGACTTTGAGCTTCAGCGGCGGCGCAGGCGGCTCGGCCGGCGGCAGGGAGGCCGATCCGAAGTCGAGACGCGGCGCCGGGCCGCTCTGCGGCCGGAGCGTGAACTCGGGGAGCTGTTCGGCGATTTCGCGGACCGGCGCCTCCGAGACCGGCTCGCCGAAGCGGGCATCCTCGATCTGCTGCGTGAACTCGGAAAAGGGCAGCGCCGCCGCCGGTTGCGGTTGCGCGACGGCGCCCGCGGGAACGCTCGAGACCGGCCGGCTGGCGACGAGCCGGGCGCGCACGGCGTCGCGGTTGAAGTCATGCACGAAGTTGCCGCGGCGGAAGCGGACTTCGGTCTTCGACGGGTGGACGTTGACGTCCACCTCCTCGGGGTCGCAATCGAGAAACAGCAGCGCGAACGGGTAGGCCGACGCAGGAATCACGTTGTGGTAGGCGGCCGAGATCGCGTGAAGGACAAGCCGGTCTCGGACAGGCCGGCGGTTGATGAAGACGTAGAGCGAATTCCGGTTCAGCTTCTGGAGTTGCGGCCGGCTGATGAAACCGCTCAAGCGATACCGGCGTTCCTCGGCCTGGGCGCTGACCTCGGCCAGCTCGACCAGTTCGCCAAACGTCTGGCTGCCGAACACCTGAAAGACGCGCTCGGCGGCCGCGGCCACCGGCGTCACTTCGAGTAGCGGCCGGCCTTCGTGGAGCAGCTCGAAGCCCTTGTCCGGATGCGCCAGACTATAGTGCGTCACCAGCGAGGCGATGTGGGCCACCTCTGTCTGCTCGGAGCGGAGAAACTTCCGCCGGGCCGGCACGTTGAAGAACAGGTCGCGGACGGTGATCGCAGTGCCGGTGGGTGCGGCCGCGTCGTCGCAGCGCAGGAGCTTGCCGCCGGCGATCTCGACACGCGTGCCGGCGGGCTCGGCCGAAGTCCTGGTGACCAGCTCCACGCGCGAGACGGCGGCGACCGACGGCAGGGCCTCGCCGCGGAAGCCGAGCGTGGCGATCGAGAACAGATCTTTGACGTCGCTGAGCTTGCTGGTGGCGTGCCGCTCGAAGGCGAGCATGGCGTCGTCGCGCATCATCCCGCAGCCGTCGTCGGTGACGCGGATCAGGCGCCGCCCGCCCTGCTCGATCTCGATGCGGATATGCGAAGCGCCGGCGTCGAGCGAGTTCTCGACGAGTTCTTTGACGACGGAGGCAGGCCGCTCGACCACTTCGCCGGCCGCGATCTTGTTGGCGACGGCGTCAGGAAGGATCCGGATCCGGCCCACTGCCCCTCATTGTACAATCGGCCTCTCGCCGGGCCCGCCTTAGCGGTCGTAGCGGACGATCTCGGCGAACGACGCCGGATCGAGGCTCGCCCCGCCCACCAGCGTGCCGTCGATCTCTTGCTGCGCCATGAGACCCTTGACGTTCGAGGGCTTGACGCTGCCGCCGTAGAGAATGCGCAGCGCGCGGGCAGCCTCCTCGCCGTAGCGCGCGCGGGCCTGGGCGCGGAGGAGGGCGTGCGCTTCGGCGGCCATCTCCGGTGTGGCCGTCTTGCCGGTGCCAATGGCCCAGACCGGCTCGTAGGCGATGACCACGCCGGCGAACTGCCCGGGCGCGAGCGGGGCTAGGCCCAGCGCGAACTGCCGAACCAGAACAGCCTCGGTTTGACCCGCTTCGCGTTCCTCCAGGCGCTCGCCGACGCAGACGATCGGCGTCAGGCCCGCCTCCAGGGCGGCGACTGTCTTCTTGAGCACCGTTTCGTCGGTTTCGCCGAAATACTGCCGCCGTTCGCTGTGTCCGATGATCACCCAGCGGCAGCCCACCGCCGCGAGCATCGGCCCGGAGACCTCACCCGTATAAGCCCCCTCCTTTTCCCAGAACAGGTCCTGGCCGCCGATTTCGACTCCGCTTCCCTGGGCCGCTTCTGCGGCGGCGGCCAGGTTGGGGAACGGAGGGCAGATGACGATGTCGCAGTGGCCGGCGCCGGCCACCAGAGGCTTGAAAGCATCGAAGAATGCGCGCGTCTCGCCGGCGGTCTTGTACATCTTCCAGTTGCCGGCCATGATGGGTCTGCGGGAGTCGGGCATAAACCCTCATCTTACGCCGCCGGCTGCGGCTCAGTCTTCGACGACGTGGGAGAGGAACTCGAGGCGGTAGGCCGCCCACCGCTCGCGGTCGAAGGCGCCGTCGTCGCCGAGACAATCGGCGGCCGCATAGGCCATCGCCAGCGCGTGGTGCGTGTTGTCGTGGGCGAACAGCCCCTGGCGGCCGAAAGTGATCAGGCCGTCGATCGAGCCGATCCAGGCGTCGAGCCGGTCGAAGTGCTCGCGGAAGCCCCGCGTGTAGATCGGATAGGCCTGCTCGAGCCGCCGCGTCAGCACCTTACGCACAGGGGCGTGCAGCGGGATGCCGGCGCGGTCGAGCGAACCGGCGACGAGCCGGGCCAGGTCCGCTTCGGAGGCCCGCCAGACTGCGTCGCTTGCCGAGCAGGGCAGTTCCGCGCACAAAACGGTCGTGCCCGGCGCGTCGGCCAGCGAGTAGTTCTTCGGTTCGGACAGGCGCGTAATCGGGATGTCGAGCTCGGGGAAGTAATGGGCGTCGTAGTCGCTGAAGCGATCCGCGTCGAGCACCAGGTAGATCAGGATCATGGCCCGGTAGCTGAGTGCGGCTGCCGAGGCCAGGACCGGAGCGGGAGCGGGAGGCTGGAGGGCGCGCACCAGCGCCGGCAGCGGAATCGTCGAGAGCACTTGGCGGGCCTCGACCCGCAGCCGGCCTTCCGGCGTGTCGGCACAGACGGCGACTCGCGCGCCGTCCCACTCGATCCCGGTGACGGCCGCCGAGAAGCGCACCACGGCGCCGGCGCGGCGCGCCGCCTCGAGGTACGCTTCGCTGATCTGGCCGTAGCCGCGCCGCGGGTAGAAATACCGGCCCGCGCCTTTCGGCTTCAGGCCCGGGACGGCGCTCAGGACCTTGCGCGCCATCTTCCACAGCGAGCCGGCCGAGACGCGGCGCTGGGCCTGCTCCGGATCGAGCTGGTCCGGGGGCAGCCCCCACATCTTTACGGCGTACGGGAAGTAAAAATCGCGGCAGATCGTCCGCCCCAGGCCACGCTCCAGCACCGAGGCGAACGAATCGCCCGCTTTGCGCCGGAACGGCTTCAAGGCGGCGTCGAGGCCGACGCCGAAGAGGAAATCCGGCGGCAGGTTCCAGGCCAGATCCAGCGGCTTCAGCGGGAAGTGGACCCAGCGCCTCCGCAGGCGGATGCGGCCGTGGCGGGGCCGGTCAAGCAGGTCCTCGCCGAGCATGGCCCGAATGTCGGCGAGGATGTCGGGCCGGCAGGAGGGGTGCAGGCGGTGGCTGCCGTAGTCGACCCGGAGCCCGTCGAGTTCGAACGAGCCGGCGTTGCCGCCCGGCGCTTTGCCGCGCTCGAAGACGGTGACGGCGAACGAGCCGCGCGCCGCGAGCCGGAAGGCGGCGCCGAGCCCGGCGGGTCCGGCGCCCAGGACGGCGACGGGAAGGCCGGAGGCCGGTGAACCCGTCATGGCCGGCCGGCCACGGCCGCCTCCGAATCGAGCAGATCCCGCGCCTCTAGGGGGCCGGCCTTTACGCGAAACCCGCCGCCCGTTCGCGTCGGGCCTTCGAGGATCCACACCGGGCGGTCCCGGTAAGCCTGAAGCACCTGGCGGCGGATTTCCGGACTGCGATCCCACGCATAAATGGGGGCGTTGGCGGTGAGATCGAGCGGATTGTACGTGGCGGCGGAGGCGTAGTCGGGGTGGCGGTCCCCTTGAACGAGCACAAGCGCGCGCCCGAAGTTCCACTTCCGGGCGAGCGAGCGCACGTCAGGCCGCATCTGTTCGTAGTGGTGATATTTGTCGATCGCCCTCCAAGGGATGTAATTGATCAAGCTGAGGGCGCACAGGGCCGCCACGGCGGCGGCGGGCCGGGTCCCGGATCCCGGGAACGCGCTCTCCAGCCTGGCTTCGAGCAGCCGGAGTCCGCCGATGGTGAAGACGATACAAGGAATCAACATCAAATACCAGTAGCGGGCGCCGAAGTCGGGCCCGCCGCTGAAGTAGTAGAAGAAATGCGCGGTGAAGACGGCCGCGCACAGACCGAGCATCCATTTGTCGGCGCGGCGAAGCTTGCCCGCCACGAGGAACAGCGCGGCCGGCGCCAGCGAACCCGTGGCCCAGCCGAACAGTTCGATGTTCATCGAGAAGGCGTTCAGATTTGCGTTCACGAGGGCATCGAAGGGACTGTGGCCGGGATTGGGG
>JBBIMZ010000382.1:0-4355 GCA_037444135.1 Solibacteraceae bacterium | reverse complement strand
CGCAAGGCGGGCTATAAGTCCAGCCTCGAAATCATCGAAGGGTCCGACAATCCCAAGACAACCCGCAACTTCGAGCGGACGCGCGCCGACTATTGGGACCTCCCGCTGACGCTCCGGCTCTACGACGCCCCGCGCCAGGAGCGGCGCTCCCGCGCCTTTCTTGATCTCGGTTTCGCCGTCCGCCGGCTGAGCAACATCCGCACGTTCTCGGAATTTCTCCGTCCTGACAACACTTCCAGCCAGAGCGAGGCGCCTGCCCGCCCGCGGCACGCGAGCCTTCCCGGCGTCGTGCTCGGCGGGGGGGTTCAGCTGATTACTTCGTCGCCGGTAAAAGTGGTTCCGCAGATCCGGCTCACCCGCTGGCTGGGGAGCACCTTCGACGCTCCGCCGACGCAATCCCGGCGCAACCAGTTCGAGTTCGTGATCGGCATCGCGTTCTAGCCGGTATCGGGCCTGGCCGGCAAGAAACGCTCACGTCCCTGTAGTTGCCCGCCCGGCGCGGAAGGTCTTTGAAGCGGGCGGCTGTCCAGCGGGGCGCTCGAAAACGCCAGGAACCGCTCCCTCAAGCGGCCGCGGCTCACCGGAGATGAGCACAGAGCCGAGTGCGCCGGCAAGCAGGCGCGCAGCGTTTTCGAGCGCCCCATTTTCAGCGTACCCTGGGAATGTTGTCGGACTCGCTCACAGACCGTGTGCTCGGAATCGCACGCGCGGGGAGCGCCTCTTCGTCGCTTGAAGACCGCGTGGAGCAACTGTTTCTCGAACTCCGCGGCGACGTTTTCCGCTACCTGATTACGCTGGGTCTGCCTCCGCCCCAGGCCCAGGAGGCCACTCAGGAGGTCTTCCTGCGCCTGTATCAGACACTGAGGCGCGGCGACGACATCGAGAATCCAAGGGCTTGGATCTTTCGGGTCGCCCACAACTACGGCCTGAAAGTCCGTGCGCGGGAGAGCTACGAGCAGCCATACGATCCCGAGATCGCCTTGCGGCTGGCCGACTCCGAAGTCAATCTCGAGATGGACGCCATCGAGCGCGAGCGCGCTCTCCGCTTTCACCGCGCCGTCGAGAACCTCTCCGAACAGCAGCGCCGCTGCCTGCTGCTCCGCCTCGAAGGGCTGCGCTACGGCGAGATCGGGGCCGTGCTCGGCATCAGCGCTTCCGCCGTCGGGGAATTTCTGCGCCGCGCCATCGTGCGGCTGAGGTCCTTAAGCCATGACTGAGTGGCGCTCTATTCATCCGGAGGACGGCGAGTTACTGCGCTTCGCCGATGGCGAGCTTTCGCTCTGCCAGGTGCGCCGCGTCCGCGCCCATCTGGCGCGTTGCTGGCGGTGCCGGGCTTCACTCGACGAGATCGAACGCACGATCCGCGAGTGCGTGGAATACCGCCGGACGGTGCTCGAAAACTGTCTACCGGACCCGCCCGAACCTTGGTTCGATATTCGCGGGCGGATGGCTGCGCTGGAGGCGGCCGGAGAAAGCGAGCCATTCTGGAAACGCCTCCGCCGCGGATGGGTCCCGGGTCGGCTTACCGTTCCGCGCCTTGCGGTGGCCGCCGTGCTGGCGGCGATTCTCTGGGCGCAGGCGACACTCATCTTCCGGAATCGAGAACCGGCGCGATCCGCCCCGGGCAATGCCACGCCCGCTCTCCTGCGGTCCCCGTCGAAAGGGGAACCGGCGCCGGCCCCCTCCAGTTCGCGCCCGGCTGCGCCACCCGCTACGGCCGCGCCGCGCGATACGGCCACCGCCTCTGACGAACTTCGCGTCTTCGCGCTCCTGCGGCGGCTGGGGGCCGATCTGGGCGAGCCGGTCGAGGTGACGCGCCAGGGCGGCCGCGTCCTGGTCAGCGGCATTGGGATCAGCCCGGAAGTCGAACGCGAACTGCACCGCGAGCTCGAAGCCTCGCCGCGCTTTTCGGTGCGGTTCACGCCGCCGGCCGCGCCGGCCCCGGAGCAGCCTCGAGCCCCGCGCGTTACGGTTCAGCCGGAAGTCACCCGATTGCAGGTGGAGCTCGAAGAACGCCTCGGCGGGCGCGCCGCCTACGACGAATTCGCCGACGGCCTCCTCGAGACGACGGACGAGTTACTGGCCCACTCGCATGCGTTGCGGCGGCTGGCCGGCCGCTTCCCGCCCGAGGTAGAGGACGAGCTGGAGCGCGGCGACAGGCGGCTGCTGGCGTCGTTGCGCCGGGAGCATGCGGCGGCCGTGGCGAAGTTGGCGGTTGCGCTCGAAGAACGCTCCCGTCGGGTGTTTGCTTCCATCGCGGCAGCGGACGAGACCGGGGCGGCTGCGCCCGCGCCGGCGGAGTCTTGGCAGCGCGCGGCCCTGGATCTGCTGGAACGGGCCCGGCACGCCGAAAGGCTGCTGGCTGCTATCCTGGGGGGGGCGGCGAGCCCGGCGCCCGCCGCAACGCTGCCGGCCGAGTTCCTGCGCAGCCTGGAACAGCTCCGGCGCCAAGCCGAGGCGCTACGGGGGGAAGCCGCCGAGTGAGGATGAAGCAATGGGCGGAGGCCGGCCCTGGGTCGTCTGCGTGATCGCCACGGCTCCCCTGCTGGCGCAACAACTCACCCATCTGTCGGGCCTCATCCGGGATCCCTCCGGAGCGGCCATCCCGGGCGCACTGGTCACCGCCCTCAACGAGGATAACGGATTCCGCCGCCAAGCCTGGTCCGGCGCCGATGGCGGCTACGCCGTCGGCTCGCTTCAGCCTGGCCTTTACAAGATCACGGTCCGCAAAGAAGGCTTCCGCACGCTGGTCCGCTTCGGACTCAAGCTGGACGCGGCGCGCCCGGTCCAGGTCGATTTCACGCTCCCGCTCGGCAGCATGCAAGAGGAGATTACAGTTACGGGTTCGCCGCCGCTGCTCAACAGCGAGGACGCCGCAGCCGGCACGGTGATCGCCCGGGATCGCATCGAGCGCCTGCCGCTGAACGGGCGCGGTCTGCTCAGCCTGCTCGAACTGGCGCCGGGGGCGATTGTCACCCCGGCGACGCGCGGCGAGCCGGGCCAGTTCACCGCGGCCGGACAGCGGCCCAACGCGAACTACTTCGCCGTCGACGGCGTCAGCGCCAACTCCGGCGTCAGCGCCGGCGGGCTGCCGGCCCAAGTGACCGGAGGCGCGCTGCCATCCATGACGGCGCTCGGGAGCTTCCACGGGCTGGTGCCCCTGGCGGCTCTCGAGGAGTTTCGCATTCAGACCTCGACGACGACTCCCGAGTTCGGGCGTCTTCCCGGGGCACAAGTGCTGCTGTCCAGCCGGGCAGGCTCGAACCAGTATCACGGTTCGCTCTATCATTACTGGCGCAACGGCCGGCTCGACGCCGCCGACTGGTTCGCCAACCGTTTCGGTCAGGACGTCTCCGGGCTGCGCATGAACGACTTCAGCGCCTCGCTGGGCGGGCCGGTGAAGCCCAACCGGACCTTCTTCTTCCTCGCCTACGAGGGGATGCGGCTGCGGGAGCCGTTCGCGTGGCGCGCGGCCGTCCCCGATGCGGAAGCCCGCCGGGCTGCCCCCGCTTGGGTGGCGCCGATTTTCGACATGTTCCCGGCGCCCGCCGGGGTCTCCCTTGCGCCGCATCTGGCCGAGTGGAGCGGATTGTACCGGCGGCGCGCCCGGTTCGACGTCGGAAACCTGCGGCTCGATCACGCTCTCACGGCGCGCCTGACGCTGTTCGCCCGGTGGAACGAAACCCGCTCGTCGAACCAGTTCACGACGACTCAACTTAATGATCTGAGCCTGCGCCATCGCAGTCTGACCGCCGGCGTGAACCTGCGGGCCGGCCCTGGCACCGTCGTCGATCTCAAACTCAACCAATCCTATGCCGGCGGCCGGTCGCTGTGGCTGAGGGTCGGCGACCGGCCGCCGGAGCCATGCCCGCTGGCGCCGACGGCGCAGTATCTCTTCGGCGGCGCCGTCGCCTGCGACTCGCTGTTCCGCTTTTCGATCGCCGGGCTCGGGCAGGTGGCCGCCGGCACCGAACCGTTCCAATCTCAAAGCCAATGGCAACTGCTGCCGGCGGCGGAGCTGAGCCGCGGACGCCACCGCGTTCGGGCCGGGGTCGATTACCGCCAGTACCTGCCGGAACGCCGCGACGCCGGCGCCGCCGTAAGCCTGATCGCCGAGACGCTGGAGGATCTGCTGGCGGGCAGCGATCTTTGGGTTGCCGTCGCTCCGGCGCGCTCGCTTCGGTATCCTCTCACCGAACTCTCGGTCTTCACGCAGGACACCTGGCGCATACGTGCGGACCTGACTGCGACGATCGGCTTGAGATGGGAGTATGCCGGCGCTCCCCGGCTGGTTCGCCCCGGCGAGGGGGGCCATCCGCTGCTGGCCTATGTCTTCCCGGGTCAGACCGAGATCT
>JBBIMZ010000381.1:0-4355 GCA_037444135.1 Solibacteraceae bacterium | reverse complement strand
GCCCGCGGCTGGGCGGCCATCGCCGCGCCGCCCGACGGAGTCGACCCCGCCGGCGCGCTCAGCTTCGGGCTGATCTGGCTCGATTATCTGCGCCGCCGCGAGCGGCGCCTAACGCTCGAGGGTCTCTCGATCTTCGTGCCGGAGGCAGGGGCGGGCGAGACCGGCCTCCGGCTTTGCTACTTGAATCCCGCGCTGGCGCAATATGCTCTGTTCGTCTACTCGCCCGACGGATGCGAGGAAAGGCTCGATCCGCGCGACCACGGCAATCTCGACACTCGCCTGAACCCCTCTCCGTGCGTTCCGCCCGGCGCGGCTCATCCGCTCGCCGAGCGCCTCGGCCGCTTGGAAGGCGTCGAGACCTTTCCCTCGCCGGAGGGCGGATGGAGCTTTCGGATCCGGGGGCTCGAATTCGCCCGCGTCACCGCCTCCGAGTTCGTCGCCGGCGTGTTCGAAAAGCGGCCGATCACGCCGGCCGACTGGCCTCGGATCGAAGCGCTCGCCGGCGAGCTGGCCCGCCTCCGTCGCGCCGGCGCCGCCGACCGGAATCATCCGCTGTTCCGGCGCGCCCCGGAAGCATGGCTGGAAAGCCGGGTCCGTGCTTCGCTCGGCACGATCGATCCGACGCTGGAACCGGCCCCGGTATACAGTCAGGTGCTCGCCTTTGCCGGCGTCGAACGCGGCATCATCGACCTGGTTGCCGTAGGCGCCGGCGGCCGCCTGGCCGTGCTCGAGCTCAAGGCCACCGCCGACTTGCACTTGCCTTTGCAGGCGCTCGACTACTGGATCCGCGTCCGCTGGCACCTGGAGCAGGACGATTTCAGCGCGCGCGGCTACTTCCCGGCGCACCGGTTGTCGCGCGAGGCGCCGCGCCTGTTGCTGGTCGCGCCGGCGCTCGAGTTCCATCCCACCACCGAAATCCTGCTGCGGGCGCTTTCGCCCGAAATCCCGGTCGAACGCATCGGCCTGGCCTCGGAGTGGCGCAGCCGGCTCCGCGTGCTGTTTCACCTGCGCGGCGCGGAGCGCCCGGAATTCAGCCCCAGCGCTGCTTGACGAAAACCCTGGCGTGCGGCATGCCTTCCCCACGTTGCTGGTTTATACTGCAAGTCTAGGAGAAACGAATACATGTTGAGATTTCGAAGTGCGCTCGGAGTCCTGCTACCAGTCGTTGCCCTAGGCGTGTCGATCGGATGCGGCGGCGGCGAGTACCGCAAGCAAGAGCTCTACTACCTGGTCGCCTCCAACGTCAACATCCCCTATTGGCAAGCGGCGAAGAACGGCCTCTACCGCGCCGCCGCGGAACTGGGTGTCTCAGCGGAAATAAAAGGTCCGGAGACCTACAACCCGCAGGCCGAGAAGGAGGAATTTCTCAAGCTGGTCAATCAGGAACGCAAGCCCTCCGGCATCCTGGTTTCGCCTTCCTCGCCAGACTTGATGAAGGACGCCATTGACGCCGCCGTGGCCAAGGGCATCCACGTGATCACGATCGACTCCGACGCGCCGGGCAGCAAACGCCTGTTTTTCGTGGGAACCGACAACTACGACGTCGGCGTGCGTTCGGCCGAGTACACCGCCCGGCGGCTCAACCGCGCCGGCAACGTAATCGTCTTCACCATCGCGGGACAGGCGAATCTTGAAGAGCGCTTGAGGGCTTACAAGGACGTCTTCAATACCTATCCCGCCATCCGGATCATCGAAACCGTCGACATCAAGGGCGATCCGGTGGTGGCCTTCGACCGCACGAAAGCGATCGTGGCCAAGGAGCTCAACCGCGTCGATGCCTTTGTCTGTCTGGAGGCAATCGCCTGTCCGGAGGTGGCTGAGGTTCTCAGCCGCAGCAAGGTGCGCGACAAGGTCGTCGTGGCCATGGATGTCAGCGAGCGCACGCTGAACTGGATCCAGGAGGGAATGATTCAGGCCACCTTCGCGCAGCGCCCGTACACGATGGCCTACGTCGGCTTGCGCATGCTGGCGGATCTGACGCACTATCCGCCGGCCAAGCTCGATACTCAAGGCTCGCTCGCCACGGTGCCGCAATTCGTCGACACGGGCGCGAGCCTGGTCGAACGCGCTAACATCGAGCAGTACCTCAAGGACCAGCAGGCGCAGAGCGAAGGCGGCGGCGCCTCGCAGTAAAGCGCGCGGCGGCGTGCGTCGATGCCCGTAAAAGTTCTTCGGGAGTTGCGTCAGGCGGTCTCGAACCTCAATCCCCAGGAGGTTCGCGCCGCCGCTGAGCGCCCAATGACCATCCGCCTGGTCGCCTCCGGCGAGGAGGGCTACCGGGCCATCGAAGAGTTTCTCTGCCGGCCGGCGGTTTCCCCGAAGCGGCGGGCCGAGCAATCGCTCGCCCTGGTCCGCAACGGCCGCCCCGGCGAGCCCGCACGGTTCGATCTGGAAATCTACGAGGCCGGCCTCGAGCGGCCGGAAGGCGCTTTCGCGTTTTTGCCCGGCGAGCCGGAACGCCTGGTCGACGAGATTCTGGCCCGCCGGGAAGAGCTCGGCCTGCCGCTGGCGCGGCTGTTTCTTCCGTTCCGCGGGCCGGTCACGGCCCGGATCGTCGCCACCATCTCCAAGGAGAACGCGGTCATCGCGGTCGCCACCGCGTTGCCGAACATCGCGCCGGGCTTGCTCTGGTTGCCGTGGGCGATCACCGAGCTGACTTCGGACACGGCTCTGCTTACCGTCAACCAGATCCGCATGCTGTTTCTGCTCGGCGCCGCCAGCGACCGCGAGATCGGCTACCGCCAGCAGCGCGTCGAAATCGCCTCGATCATCGCGGGCGCCTTCGGCTGGCGCGCGCTGGCGCGGGAGCTGGCGGGCAAGATCCCGCTCGGAGCGGGGCTGATCCCGAAGGCGGCCATCGCCTACGCCGGCACTTACGTCGTCGGCAGCTCCATCGAGCGCCTCTACCGCGTCGGGTACGGCTACACGCGCCAGGAGCGGCGCGAAGCCTTCCGCGAAGCCTACGAGCGGGGCAAGGCGATCGCCGCGCGCCTTGTCGAAGCGGCCCGGGCGGTGCGCGGCCGCCGGCTGCCGGGCGGAACCGGATGAGCGAAAGAGCCGTCGCCGTGGTCACCGGCGCCAGCCGCGGCATCGGCCGCGGTATCGCCTGCGAGTTGGCCCGCACGCACCACGTCGTCGCCACCTACCGCGGCCGGCGCGACGCCGCCGAATCGCTGCGCGCCGAAACGGGAGTGGAGATCTTTCCCTGTGACATCTCCTCGCCCGCCGACCGCACCGGGTTGCTCGCGTTCACCCGCGAGCGGTTCGGCCGGCTGGACCTGCTGGTCAACAACGCGGGCATCGCCCCGCGCGAGCGCCGCGACCTGCTCGAAGCGACCGAGGAAAGCTTCGACGAGCTCATCGCCACCAACCTGAAAGGTCCCCACTTTCTGACGCAACTGGCGGCCCGCTGGATGCTCCAGCAGGGTTCCGGGCGCATCGTGTTCGTCACCTCGATCTCTTCCTACACCGCCTCGGTCAACCGCGCCGAGTACTGCATCTCGAAAGCCGGCCTGAGCATGAGCGCGGCGGTCTACGCCGCACGTCTGGCCCCGCACGGCGTTCTCGTCTTCGAAGTGCGGCCGGGCATCATTCGCACCGACATGATCGCCGCCGTCGAGAAGACCTACGAAGAACGCATCGCGGCGGGCCTACTGCCCCAGCGGCGGATGGGCGAACCGGCCGACGTCGCCCGCGCCGTTCGCGCCATCGCCGACGGCCTGCTCGATTACTGCGCCGGGCAGGTCCTGGACGCCGACGGCGGCTTCCACCTGCGGACGCTCTGACGCGGGCGCTTCCAGTATCCTTGCCAGAAGGAGGAACAACCACTATGCGTTTGCGAACGGGTTTCCCGGTCCTGGCGGCGCTCGCCGCCGGCGTGGCGGGTTACTTTCTGGGCGGCTGGAAAAGCCAGGAGCGCACGGTTCGGGCCGCGGCGCGGCCACCGGCCCAGGCCGCCACTGACGGCAAGCTGCGCATCATCGTCTTCGGCGCCCATCCGGACGATGCCGAGTACCGCGGCGCCGGCGTGGCGCTGAAATGGTCCCGCCTGGGGCACCACGTCAAATTCGTCTCGACCACCAACGGCGACATCGGCCACTGGCAGATGGCGGGCGGCCCGCTGGCCCAGCGCCGCACGCGTGAGGTGCTCGAAGTGGCGCGCCGGCTGGGCGTCACCACCGAGGTGCTCGACATTCACGACGGCGAGATCCTGCCGACGCTCGAGAATCGCAAGATCATCACGCGGCTGATCCGCGAGTGGAACGCCGACGTCGTCATCACGAACCGCCCGAACGACTACCATCCCGACCATCGCTACACGTCGATTCTGGTGCAGGACTCGGCCTACATGGTCA
>JBBIMZ010000380.1:0-4357 GCA_037444135.1 Solibacteraceae bacterium | reverse complement strand
ACGTGCGGGCGCAGGTGGCCGAAGGCGCCGACACGATCACGATCACGCCGGAAGATCTGTTTCTCTACGAGCAGGGCAAGAAGTTCCGCACGAACGTGGCGGCGCTGAAGCGGCTGTTCCAGTCGATCGCGGAAGTTCCGGGCGTGCGCTACCTGACGCTGACGCACGGCACGATCGCGCCGGCGGTGGTGAACCCCGAGGTGATCGAGGAGCTGACGCCGTGGGCGGTCGGGATGAGCCCGTTCCAGAACGAAAAGTCCACTCACCCGGACCAGCGCTACGCGATGATGTTCGTCGGGCTGGAGACCGGCTCGATCCGCCTGTTCAAGAAATACATGCCCGGCAAGGCGTATCCGTTCCGCCCCGAGCAATGGCCGGACGTGGTCTTGAAAGGCTACGAGGTGATGAACAAGCACAACTGGTTCCCGATGTCGACGTTCATCATCGGGCTGCCCGGCGAGACCGACGAAGACACGAAGCAGTCGCTCGAGCTGCTGTATGCGCTCAAAGACACCAAGGGCGTGATCATTCCGACGCTGTTCGTGCCGCTCGAGGACACGCGGCTCGAAAAGCACGAGGGCGCCAAGATCGCGCGCCTCACGGATTTGCAGTGGGAGTTTTTCTTCACCTGCTGGCGCTACAACGTGGATTTTCTGCGGCGCTCGAGCAGCGTGAAGAAGAAGTTGATCCTCGGGATTCCGATCTACTACTATCTGCTCGGGCGGAAGCTGTACGGTCCGGGCTTTAAGTACCCGCTGTTCCGGCTGGGGCACTTTCCCGAGTGGTATTTGCGGCGCAAACTGTATCTGGACTTTAGCGATCACCGGGAGCCGCTTTACAAAGTTCCGAAGAAGGTGGAGATCCCGGAGGAGCGGCGGCGGCCGGAAATCCCGATACTGACCTGAGCTTTAGAGCAGCCGCAGGCGGCCGGTGGCGAGGGGGCTCACGCGAGGTCCGGGTAGCACCAGGCCCGTGAGATTGAGGGGATCGGCGGGCGAGATTTCCGCCAGGCAGGAGGCGTTTGCCGAGCGCTTGACGGCGCGCAGCAGCTCCAGGGCTTCGGGGAGGGCGAACTGTTCCCCGAGGAAGCCCGAGACGAAGCGTCCGCCGCGGATCTCGCCGCGCGCCTCCAGCCGGCGGAATTCGACGAGCAGGTCGCGCCAGGGCGGGGCGAGCGGCTCGCGGAGAGTGAGTTCGCGGAAGACGACACCCCAGCGCAGCAGGAGCTGGCGGGCGAGCGGTTCGATTTCGGGCGCGGCCGGTTCTCCGTTGCGGAGCAGGGCCCAGCGTCCGCCGGCGTGACGGGGCCGGGCCAGGCGGCCGTGCCCCTGGCCGCGGCGGCGTTTGGGATCGAGCAGCGCGCGGAGGTTTTCGAAGCTGTCGGCGGTGACCAGACCGGCGGCGAGCAGCTCCCAGAGCGCCTCCTCGATCTCGCTCGGCAGGCGGTGCGTGCCGCGGACGATTTCGTTAAAAAACGAGGCGCCTCGCCGTTCGAGGAGCGCGAGCGCTTCCAGGGCCGCGTAGGAAAGCTTGGGTTGGCCGGTGGCAGCGGCGGCCAGCCAGTGGAAATCCTCACGCAGGAACAGGGTGACCGGGGCGATCCGCGTGGGGCGCACGCGCGCGGCGGCGCCGTCCCAGGAGGGGTGGGGCGACAGACGCCCCCAGACCACTTCGCCCGAGAGGCAAAGTTCGTCGAGCAACTCGCCGCCGTAGCGCTCGACGCGTAAGGGCAGGACGGCGGACTCCCAGGCCGAGGCCGGGCACTCGAACCCCTGAAGCTGGCGGATGACCTGGAACAACCCGTCGGCGCCGTGCAAGCGTGAGCCCGGGGCGGCGTGCTGCCAGCGGAACAGGAACCGCACGAAATCGGCTGTCGCGACCGGTTCGATCTCGCGGCGGAGGCGGCCGAGGGTGAGGTGATGCATGCGAGCGAGCAGGCGCCGGTTGCACCACTCGGTTTCCGTGCCGGCACCTCCGCGGAAGCGGCCGCGCAGGATCTGGCCCTCGGCCTCGAGCCGGGCGAGGGCGGCTTCGACCAGCGACGGCTCCAGACCGAAGAGGTTCTCCAGAGCGGAGGCGGTTTGCGGCCCGGTCGACTCGAGCCAGCCGCGGAGAACTTCGGCGGCGCAAGCCTCCTGCGTTTCCGGTGCGGGCCGGGAGCCCGGCGGCGCCGTGAGCGGCGGGGCGGGGCGCGCTTCCGGGAAGAGGCGCGCAGCGAACTCGACCCGCTCGGCGGCCACCCAGAACTTGCGCCGGTGGAAGGTGACGGCGCAGGCGCGGCCGGTTTCGACGAGCCTGGAGAACAGGTCGGCCCAGGCTTGGCGGGCGGGCAGCAGGATCAGAGTGAGCAGCGCGTCGTGGAGTTCGTCGGGGTCGCGGACGACGGGCCAGGATTCGGCCTCGACGGTAGCGATCGCCTGGGCGTCGAGCGCGGCGGGGCCGGCGGGCAAGTCCGCGCCGAGCGTGCGCCGGAGCTGGACCGCGCGGGTGCGGCGCTCTTCGAGCGGCGCGTCGTCCAGGTAGGCGTAGGGGTTGGCGTTGAGAATCTCGTGGGAAAAGGGCGAGGCATGAGCGGTCTCGACGGCCAGCGTGCGCATGCGGCCGGCGCGGATGGCGGCCAGAACGCGCCGGAGACCTTCGAGATCCATCGCCTCGTGTAAGCAATCGCGGATCGTTTCTTTGACGAGCGGATGATCGGGGATGCGAATGTCGCCCACCAGATTCTCGGCGCAGGCGACCTGATCGGGGAAGACGGCGGCGAGCAGGTCGGCAGCGCGCATTCTGAGGAGGGGCGCAGGCACCTTGCGGCCGTTGCGGAAACGGGGGAGCACGAGGGCGCGCGCGGCGTTCCAGCGCCAGCGCGTGGGGAACATGGGTGCGTTGAGCAGCGCCTGAGTGAGCACGGGCTCGGCGTCGTCCGGATGGAGGAATTCAAAGACGGTTTCAAGGGGGAAGGAGTGTTGCTCGGTGAGGGAGATGACGATGCCGTTGTCGGTGGCGGCAGCCTGAAGTTCGACGTTGAAGGAGCGGCAGAAGCGCTTGCGGAGGGCCAGGCCCCAGGCGCGGTTGATGCGCGAGCCGAACGGGGCGTGAATGACCAGTTGCATGCCGCCGGCCTCGTCGAAGAAGCGCTCGACGATGATCGTTTCGAGCGTCGGGACCGCCCCGAGCGCGGCGCTTCCGGCGGCGACGTAGGCGACGGCCTGCTCGCGTGCCAGGCGCGGCAGCAGCCCGCAGACCGGGGCCTGGTCGCCCAGCTCGGCGATTTCGGCGCGGACGCGGGCAACCTCTTCGGACAACTCGAGCGTGCGGCCCGGGGCTTCGCCCCGCCAGAAGGGGACCGAGGGGGCGGCGCCGTGCGCGTCTTCGACCAGGACTTTGCCGGCGCGCGCTTCGACGCGCCGGATCCGCCAGGAGTGGGTGCCGAGCAGGAAGACGTCGCCGGCCATACTCTCCATGGCGAAATCCTCGTCGAGAGTTCCGAGGACGGCGCCGTCCGGTTCGGCGACGGCTGTAAAGTCAGCCGTGTCGGGGATGGCGCCGCCGGAAGTGACGGCGAGCATGCGGGCGCCGCGGCGGCTGCGGATGCGGCGGTGGACCAGGTCCCGGTGAAGCAGCGCGGCGCTGCGCCCGCGGCTGGTGGCGATGCCCTCGGAGAGCATGGCGAGGACGGCGTCGAAGTCTTCGCGCGGCAGATCGCGGTACGGCCAGGCGCGGCGGACGAGCTCGTAGAGGCCGTCCTCGCTCCAGTCGCGGCAGGCGGCTTCGGCGACGATCTGCTGCGCCAGCACGTCGAGCGGCGCGCGGGGGATGAGGAGGCGGTCGAGCCGTCCGGCGCGGATGGCCGATACCAGGGCGGCGCACTCGATGAGCTCGTCGCGGGTGGTCGGAAAGAAGATGCCCTTCGGGCGCGCGCCCAGCCAGTGACCGCTGCGGCCGATGCGCTGCAAGGCGGTACTGATCGAGCGGGGCGAACCGATCTGGCAGACCAAGTCGACCGTGCCGATGTCGATGCCGAGTTCAAGCGACGCGGTGGCGACGACGGCGCGCAGTTCGCCGTTCTTGAGGCGCTCTTCGGCGGCGAGGCGAAGCTTGCGCGAGAGGCTCCCGTGATGGGGAAGCACGGCATCTTCACCGAGGCGCTCGGCGAGCTGGCGGGCGAGGCGCTCGGCCAGGCGCCGCGTGTTGACGAAAACGAGCGTGGTGCGGTGAAGCCGGATCAGCTCGGCCAGCCGGCCGCAGATCTCCTCCCACATCGTAGTCGTGGCGACGGCGCCGAGCTCGTCGTTGGGGACTTCGATGGCGAGGTCGACGTCGCGGGGGCTGCCGGCGTCGATGACGCGGACTTCGTCGCCGA
>JBBIMZ010000379.1:0-4369 GCA_037444135.1 Solibacteraceae bacterium | reverse complement strand
TCTTCGCGCCAAGCGCACTCCCATGAAGCCGATGTCGAGAAGAGGATTCGTGCAAGCGATCGGCGCGGCGGCCTGCGCCGGTTCGGCCTGCGGGCCGGCTCGGCCCAGGCCGGCCGTGGCCGTACTCAAGGCCGGCTCCTACCAGGAAGACCTGGCGCGCGCGCTCATTGAGGGCGCCGACCTTTGCGGCCTCGAGGTCCGCGGAAAGCGCGTGCTGCTCAAACCCAATCTGGTCGAGTTCGACGCCGGCCACGCGATCAACACCGACGCGGCCGTGTTGGCCGCGGCCGTCGAGCTGTTCGAGCGGCTCGGCGCCGAAGTGCTCATCGGCGAAGGTCCGGGCCACCGTCGCGACACGCTCGCCCTCGCCGAAGAAGCCGGCTACTTCAAGCTCGTACCGCACTTTGAAGATCGCTTCGTCGATCTGAACCTCGATGACGTCGCTCCGGTCGAAGGCTTCCCGGGCGGCCGCATCTATCTGCCGAGGACGGCGCTGGCGGCCGACCTGGTCGTCTCGATCCCGAAGCTGAAGACCCACCACTGGGTCGGAGCGACGCTGGCGATGAAAAACCTGTTCGGACTGGTGCCCGGCGCCGTCTACGGCTGGCCGAAAAACACGCTGCATTATCTGGGAATCGACCGCTCGATTGCGGCTCTGGCGCGCCTGTTCCGGCGCACGTTCGCCATCGTCGACGGCGTCGTCGGCATGGAGGGCAACGGGCCGATCCACGGCCGCGCCGCTTTCTGCGGCGTCCTGGTGATGGGCGCGAACCTGGTGGCCGTCGACGCCACCTGCTGCCGCATCATGGGGATCGATCCGGACCGGGTGAGGTATCTGAGGCGCGCGGCCGATGTCGGCGAGCGCGCCGCCACCGCCATCGAGCAGCGGGGCGAAGCGCCGGAGGCCGTGCGCCGCGACTTCGAGCTGATCGAGCCGTTCCGCGCGTGGCGGCTGGACGCGTGAATTTTCAGGCGCTGTTTAAGGTTTTTCGCGCATTTTCCCCGCGGCCCGTCCGGCCGTACGCTCATCTTAGAAGATTTTCAATTTCCCGGCGAACAGGGAGAGGAGAGAGCAAATATGAAGCGACTCATTTTGAAATGGAAACTCTGGAAGGATACCCGCGGCCAGGACCTGATCGAGTACGCCTTGATGGCGGGCTTCGTGGCGGTGGCGGCCGGCGCGATCATGCCCAACGTGGCCTCGAGCATCAGCAGGATCTTCAGCGCCATCAGCGCGCACCTTTCGAACGCGGCGAGCCAGGGCGGTTCGTAATCAGCGGCCAACCGGCCGGCGGCCAAACTAGCTCGGACGCGCGCCGGCGGCCAGAGCGCCTGAGGCGGCCAGTTCCTCCCAGGCGTGCCGCATGGCGAGCAGCTCGACGAGGTTCCCTTCGGCGTCGAACTCGAGCGGGCGCGGCGGCCCGAGGATCTCCAGAGTCGGGTTGCGCTCGATCTCCGGGCGGAGGTTCTCGCTGAGCGCCAGGCGGTCGAGCGCCAGCGTGTTGTGAATCCAGCCGAGCGTGACCTCGAGCGGGTCGAACTTGCCGACGGTGGGCCAGAGCCGCTCGAGGCACTCCCGGTCACTCGCGAAGTGCACGGGCAGGCGCATGGTCGCAAAGCTGGAGGCCGTCAGCGCGTTGACGATCGTCGGCGTCCAGTCGATCGCCTTCGCGAAGCGGTCCGTCACCACGTCGGCCATGCCCATGCCCACCGCGCTGCCGTAGGAGAGGTCGCTGAGGCCCCGCACGAAGATCCGCTCGATCTTCGGAGCGTACGGGAGCGAGTTCGCCGCGGTTTCCGAAAGCCGGTTGACGACCTTGGTGTCCATGCCGGCGCCGCTGATGTTCTTGCCGAGCTCGTCAACGATCAGGATGTCGAGCGCCTCGACCGGAATCCGCCCCATCCAGGACTTGACGAGCTTGAGCAGCTCGCGCTCGCGCTGCTCCATCTCCGCGGCGCGCACGGCGGCGACGTGAGCTGTCTGATGATAGGCGTCCTCGAGGATCGCCAGCCCGCCCAAGATCTTGCCCGTGGCCAGGATCCGCCGGCCGACGCTCAGGATCACCCGCTCCAGGCCGAGCTTGTAGGCATGCGTGTGGTAGTGGGCCGCGCCGGCAAACTTGCCCAGGCCGATCGCCATCATCTTGAACAGCCCGCTTTCGATCTCCCCCTCAAAGTCGGTGTGCCACTTGACGCGCCCCACCACCATGATCCCGTCGCTTTCCCAGGCGAGGCGATCCACCCAAGTCTCGATGCCCTCCTCGGTCCGGCCCGCTGAGACCACGTCGAGCTGGCTGCGAACCGGGCACTCCATCGTCGATTCGCGGATGCCGAAATGCGCCAGCACGCGCGCCTGGCCTTCGGCCGTCGCGGCGCCGTGGCTGCCCATGGCAGGAAAGATGAACGGCCTCATCCCGTGCGCTTTCCAGTAGTCCACTACGGCGCGCGTGATCACGGCGATGTTGGCGATGCCGCGGCTGCCGACGCCGATGGCGATCGACGCGCCGGGCTTCAAAGGCGCGTGCAAGGCTGCCCGCTCGAGCTCGGCCCGCACGGCTCCCGGGACGTCAGCCAGGCTCCGGTCGGGAAAGTGCTGCCGGACAAGCAGGATGCTCGGAAACTCCATGCAGGAATTATACCGGCTCTCCGGCTCCGGCTCGAGACCGCCGCCGCTACAGCTCTACGGCGCCGGGAAGATTCCGGGCGAGAAAGCTGGCCGGATCCGCCGCCAGCCGCTCGAATTCGGACTCCGAATAAACGAGCGTGTCCGTAGAGATCATCGGCGTGTGGATCTGGTAGGGTGCGCGCTCCAGCAAGCCCCGGAAGTCGCGCCGCACGACGACGATCAGGTCCGCATCGCTCCACGCCGAGTAGTCGCCGCGGGCCAGCGAGCCGAACAGGAGCACACGGAGGATTTCCGGGTGCGCGGCGCGCGCTTCGGCGGCCGCCCGCCGCAGCTCCTCAAGCACGCGGCTCCGGTCGAGAAAGCCGACTTCGGCAGAACCCGAGGATGTTCCGGGCATGGGTGATCAACCGGTCGCTGGTGATCTCCGAGAAGTAGTCTCCGGGGCTCCCTTCGGCGAATCCGTTCGGATATCGTGCGGTCACGTAGACTTGATCCAGCTCGCGCGCTGCCTCCCGCACCGCCTCCGGTATGGCGATCCTCCCTTCGAGGCGCTGTAGCATCCCTGTAATCGAATGGCCTCTCGCTGAGGCCGCCAGCGATTCCAGAACCGCCTTCACCGCCTTTTCGGCGCTCTCTTGTGCGCAGAAGGCCGCCCACTCATGCAGCCCGGCGCCGGCCGCGATGGATGCCGCCGTCAGGTCCCGCTCGGCCTGCCTCATCCAGTCACCGGCCCGATTCACCGCTTTGAGTCTACCATGCTCTTCGTTGCCCCGCCCCGGTTGAATTTATCCCCCCGGGGGGCTCCCTACCCCTCGGCCCACTCGCGCTCGAGCATGCGCGCGTATTCGCCCGAGGCGAAGAGCGCGAAGTCGAACTCCGCAGGGTCGATCTCCGGGTAGCGGACCAGATTCAGCCGGGCGGCGAAGAGCTGGTCGGCGAACTTGTAGTAGTAGCGCAGAAATTCGGTGGTGAGCGACTCTCGCGGCGGCGGCTCGGCGAACACCGACTGGATGCCCAGGGCGCGCGAGAAGATGCCCTTGTAATCGGCGACGCCCCAGCGGCGGAGCTTCTCCTGAACGCCCGTAGGCGGGTCGTAGACCAGGTAGGCTGCAAAGCTCTGGAAGCAGTAGCCGCGGCCGCGCAATTGCGGCTGCCGGGCCGCAAATTCCAGACACTGCTCGATCCAGCGCACCACGTCCTTGCCGACATAAAAGAGCATCCGCAGCTCGCAGTAGCGCCCGGCCAGCAGCTTGCGCTCGAGCTCGTCGCGGCTTTCCCCGCCCGGCGGAAGAAGACCGTGCAGCACGAGGCTGGCGCGCGAGCTTTCGACGATCTGGTTGGGGCTGGCCGCGTCGGAAAACGGATGCAGGATCAGCGGAGGCAGCAGCCAGGTCTGGGCAGCTTAGTTTACACCGGCCGGCATTGCTTCTCACTTCTTATCGTCCGGCTCGCCGCGTGTATGGGCACCAACTTCATCGCCGCCGCTCGAGCCGCACTTTCGCCTCCACCGGAGCGCCGTCGCGGAGCACTTTCACGACGACCTCGTCGCCTGGCTTCTTGCTGCGCAGCGCGTACGTGAAATCGTAAAGATTGTCGATCGGCTTGCCGTCGAACTCGATCAAAATGTCCCCGCGGCGCAGTCCCGCTTTGGCGGCGGGGGAATCTTCGCGCACGTCGGCGAACCGGACGCCTTTGGGAAGCTCGGTGAAGTCCGGCACGCTGCCGAAATACGGACCGTAGCCG
>JBBIMZ010000378.1:3327-4379 GCA_037444135.1 Solibacteraceae bacterium | reverse complement strand
ATCTGCGCTGCGCCGCCGTCGATCCGACCGGCTATGTGTACTTCGGCGGGCAGACCGACTCAAACGATTTGCCGCTCGAGAAGGCTCTTCAGACCAGTCTCTCCGGGGAAATCGACGGGGTGTTCGGTCGCCTGGCGCCCTCGAAGTCCGCCAGCCCGCCGGCTGAGCCGCCCGCGCAGCGGTCGGGACAAGATCAGCCGGGACCCAAGCGGGAAGTCTTCAGGGGAACCCGGAACATAACGCTGAAAGCGGTCCCGACAGGTCAGGTTTTCGTTTTCAGGAACGGGCATCTGCTTTCGCCCGAGGCGTACACAATTGCCGGAAAGATCGTGACGCTCGTCGCCGCCGAAAAAAGCGACACCGTCCAGATTCTGTATTGGTGAACTTCGAATTTCTCATCAGGGACTCATCGATGAACGATCTCCAAGAACTTCTGGAGGCTGTTCAAGCCATCCGGGAGCAGGCCGGGGCGATTGACCGCGCGGCCTCACGGATCCACGACATTGTGACTTCCACTCTTCCGCCGCCGAACCCGGAGCCTCCTTCTTCTCCGCCTCCGGATCCGGAACCGCCCGCGCCGCAACCGGCGGACGGGCCGACCATCGCGGTGAAGGCCGGCCAGGATCTCCAGCCCATCCTCTTAGCGGCGAAGCCGGGCGCGACGATTGAGTTGCAAGCCGGTGCGACGTTTACCGGAAATTTCACGCTGGCCCGCAATGAAAGCGGCGCGACGATCACCCTGCGCAGCGCGCCCGGAGCAAAGGCCAAGCTGGTCGCCCGGGATCTGTTCAAGCCGATCCTCGACGTTCCGCCCGGCGCCAGCAACTACCGTCTGGAAAATCTCATCGTCCAGGCGCCCGGAGCGATGGTGGAGTTGGTGCGCCTCGGCAGCGGGTCGGCAACCAGCGCCTCGGAACAGCCGGAAAACATCGCGCTCGTCGGCTGCGAAATCTACGCCCACGAGACGGCCGGGAGCCGCCGGGGGATCTCGCTCCAGGGGCGGAACGTCACCATCGATCGCTGCGTGATTCGGGGCTTCAAGGCTGACGTCG
>JBBIMZ010000378.1:0-3317 GCA_037444135.1 Solibacteraceae bacterium | reverse complement strand
AGCCCAGGCCATCGCCTGCTGGAACGGCCCGGGACCGTACCGGATCACCAACTCGTCGCTCAGCGCCGCGGGCGAGGTGATCATTTTTGGGGGTTCGCCCGCCTCTACGCCCGGCCTGAACCCGAACGACATTTACATCGCCAATTGTGTCCTCGAAAAGACCGACGATATGCGCGAACGGGGGCCGGACGGCGCACCGAAGTGGATGGTCAAGAACCTTTTCGAACTCAAGCGAGCCACGAACGTCGTTTTCGAGAATAACATCTGCCGGAACAGCTGGGCGGGGACTCAAAACGGTTTCGCCATTGTGCTGACCTGCCGTACTGAGCGGGGCCGTAATCCCTGGGGCAAGATCGAAAACGTCGTGATCCGAAACAACGTCATCGAGAACGCCGGCGCCGGTTTCAACCTGCTGGGGCGGGACGACAACGCCACCAGTAGCGTGCTCGCCGAGCGGGGCTCGCTGGTCAACGTGTTGATTGAGAACAATCAGATCCATATCGACAAGTCCCGGGGAGCCGGCCGGATCTTTCAGATTCTCACCGGCGCCCGCGACATCACCATCCGTAACAATCGGGTTCGCTCCGACAGCACGGTCACAGCCTCTGTCGTCGTCGACGGGCCACCTCCTCGGATTCCTCCTTCGCAGGCCGAGTGCACCGACCCGATTGTCAATCTGACGATCGTTGGGAATTCGCTCAAAGGCCCGGTCATCGGACGCGGCACGAGCGGTAAGGCCGCGCTGGATCATTTCGCGCGGAACTGGGTCTGGCAAGGAAATGTGTTTCCCGATGGTGCGGGGCCGCAGGGACTCGCCGCCTGAGTACGAGCGGCGACGCCGGGGACCGATCCCGACCGAGGCGGTATTCATTCGGGCGGATTTCATCGACTCGATTCGCTACAATTACACGGCTGTTGTGCGCTAGTACCGAACCGCTTGCTCGCATGAACGGACCGGAAACCTGTCTGAACTTTTCCAGCACTTCCGAACACGCCACTGTGGACCGTTTCCCGTGGACGCAGGGCCTATCCTGGACTCAGTCCGCCGCCGTTTGCGTTCACTGCTATTGGGCGCGCGAGGCGGTCCGAGGCCTGCTGGCCGGTGACTTCGGGCCTTTAGTCGGCGCCGGCCGGGCGCTCGTTCGGGTGAGCGTTGACGGCCCCATTCAGGCGGAACTCCAAAGCGGCGCGCGCCGCCGCCTCTTCCGGCTCGTCGCGCCGGAGCCCGCCCGTCTGGAGATTCGAGTGGCTGCGGCCTGGGATCCCGGCGATCAGGGACGGCCGCCGCGTCTGGGACCTCAGCTGCTGGGCCTGGCCGAACTCGGCGATCTGGCCGCCGAACTTTTGGCCGGCCGGATTCCGCTCGACGCCCTGCCCAGGGCGGTACGCCTACGCCTGCACGAACTCTTCCCGGACTGGGACGGCGGTGGGCTGCCCGAAGCGCCGGCCGCCCGTCTAGAATGCCTGGCGGCACTCTCGGACCGCGTCTGGAGCGAAGTGACCGCCGCCCTCGAGCGCCAGTGTTCGGCAGCATTGGCGTCGGTTGCGCGCTCCGCCGAGGCCGCGGTTCTTTTCGAGGCGGCGCTCGAGCCGGGGCCTGACGCGCTCGCTTTCGAGGAGCGCCTCCGCCGCAAGGACTTCCGCCTGCAAGCAGAGCTGGGTGGGGTCGCCGGGGATTTCCTGCTTTCTCGGGCCCTGCCCGGCGAGTGGAAGCTCGAACTCCACTTGCCCTTGCTGAACCGCAACGAGTGGAAGAAGCTGGTGGATGGCCTGAGCACCATGCAAGTGAGGGCCGCCGAACTGGGGCGAGTGCTGGTTGCGCCTGCGGAACCTTCCGCCATCGCGATCGAACGCTGGAATTTCCAACAGGGGGCTCTGTTGCTCGGCAGCCTTCTGCCCCGTACGGTCTCGACAGATCCGAGCCGGCCGACCTTGGCCTTCTCCGAGCAGCGCCGCCTCAGCGCTGCCCAGGCACGCCATTTGCTCCCGCGCATTCTCCGGCATTATGGCCTCCCCGACGCGTTCCCGGATCTGTCCGGTGACATCGAAGTGAACCTGACGCTGGGCCTGCGAGCGGACCCGCAGCCATGGCTTGAAGCGCCCAGAGCCCGCAGCCCGGAGTATTACGCCGCCTTTGGGGAGGTCTCGCGCACCCTTCAGCAGGCTCTCCGAATCTGGTTGCCATATTTCTATTTCGCCGACCTGGAGCGGTTCGAAGACGTGGAAACCGCGATTCCGATGCTGGTTTACCAAGCCAGCCGCCCCGCCTCCGGCAAAGCCGCGGCCGACTTCACCTACGACGTCATGAACCTCGACAGCGTCCACCGCGCGCTGCGGACCGCCAGTGCGGCCTTGCCGGAAATCCTGCGCTCGGTCGTGCCCCTGCTTGAGGAATCCGGTCGAGAAGCGGCCGCCGCCCGGTATGCCCGCCTGGACTTCCGCGCTGTGCTCCAATTCGTAAAGGACCGGCCACGCTGGTTTCAGAGCCTGCTCGCCGCCGACGCAGCCATCATTGGTGAGCTGATCAAGCTGGCGATGGTCACCCGCGTGTTGCGCGACGAGCCTGCGGAAGCGCCGCGCCGGCTGTACCGCGCCCTCGAGCAGTTCACCGCAGCGCAGCACCAGCGCCTGCGCCGCCTCTACGGACGGTTCTCCGCCGTGCCGCTCGGGTCGCTCGTCTTGCTGGAAGCCTCGCGGGCGCTGGCGGTTGCTCTCGGCCGGCCGGATAGGCTCCAAACCGTGTTGCGCTGGCGGGCCGCTGGCGGCGAAACCGCTGAGACCGTCGATGTGAGCCGTGCCCCGGAGAGCGTTCGGCGGCTATAATCGTCGATTCGGGATGAAGAGCCACGAAACGCGTTTGCGCGTCCGTTATGCGGAGACCGATCAGATGGGCGTTGCTTATTACGCCAACTATCTCGTCTGGATGGAGCTCGGGCGGGTCGAGTATTGCCGGGCCGCCGGGCTTCGCTACCGCGACATGGAAGGTGAGGATGGCGTACTGCTGGCGGTGGCGGAAGCGGGCTGCCGGTATCTGGCTCCCGCCCGCTACGACGATGAAATCATCGTGAAGACTTGGGTGGAGCGCGCCCACTCGAGAATGGTGCACTTTGCTTACGAGATGCGCGCCGCCGCCGACGGCCGCCGGGTCGCGACGGGCTTCACCAAGCACGTCTTCTGCGACACGGAGATGAAGCCCCGCCGCCTGCCGGCCAAGTACCGGCCGCTGTTCGGTCTGGCGGTCTGAGCGAAGCCGTCCTCAGCTCTGGTCGCCGGCGCCGGATTCCGGTTCCCGACCCTCGCGCATGGCCTGGAGGCGT
>JBBIMZ010000377.1:0-4391 GCA_037444135.1 Solibacteraceae bacterium | reverse complement strand
CGCACCAACGTGATCGGCTCGCGGCTGTTCAAGCAGCTCGTCGCCGAGGAGAAATGGGACGAGGCGACCGACATCGCGCGGCGGCAGGTGCGCAACGGCGCGCACATCATCGACATCTGCCTGCAATCGAGCGAGCGCGACGAGTTGCGCGACATCCCCCCGTTTTACGAGCATCTGATCCGCAAAATCAAGGCCCCGCTGATGATCGACACCACCGACCCGCGCGCGGTCGAGCTGGCGCTCACCTACTGCCAGGGAAAGAGCCTCATCAACTCGATCAACCTTGAGGACGGCGAGGAGAAGTTCGAACGCGTCTGTCCGCTCGCGCGGGCCTACGGCGCCGCCCTGGTCGTCGGCTGCATCGATGAGGACAAAGTCCAGGCCCAGGCCTTCACGCGCGAGCGCAAACTGGCCGTCGCTGAGCGGTCGGTGCGCCTCCTTACCGGGAAATACGGCATCCGGCCGGAGGACATCATCATCGATCCGCTGGTGTTTCCGTGCGCGACCGGGGACGAGAATTACATCGGCGGGGCCGTCGAAACGATCGAAGCGGTGCGGCTGATCAAGGAGCGGATTCCGCACGTGAAGACGATCCTGGGAATTTCCAATATCTCCTTCGGCCTGCCGCCGGCCGCCCGCGAAGTCGTCAACTCCGTCTTCCTCTACCACGCCACCAAGGCCGGACTCGATCTGGCGATCGTCAACTCGGAAAAGATCGAGCGGTTCGCTTCGATCCCTGAGGAGGAGCGGCGCTTGGCCGAGAACCTGCTGTTCAACTACCCCCCGGCCGGCTCGGACGCGCTGCGCCACGCGCCGGAGGATTGGAGACTTCAGAGCCGGGAAGAGAAGATCGCGATCAACCAGTATCACATCGCGGCGGTGACCGAGCATTTCCGCCAGGCGCGCGCCAAAGGGAAGAAGGTCTCCGAACTCTCGCTCGATGAGCGGCTGGCGAACTACATCGTCGAAGGCACGCGCGATGGCCTGACCGAAGACCTGGCGCGGAAGCTGGCCGAGGGGGCCACGCCGCTCGAGATCATCAACGGCCCGCTCATGCGCGGCATGGACGAAGTAGGCCGGCTGTTCAACAACAACGAGCTGATCGTGGCCGAGGTGCTCCAGTCGGCCGAGGCGATGAAGGCCGCCGTGCGCTATCTGGAGCAGTTCATGGAGAAGGCCGAAACGTCCGTGCGCGGCCGGGTCGTGCTGGCCACCGTCAAAGGCGACGTGCACGACATCGGCAAGAACCTCGTCGAGATCATCTTCGCCAACAACGGCTATGAGGTGATCAACCTCGGCATCAAGGTGCCGCCCGAGGAATTGATCCGCGCCTGCCACGAACACGCTCCGGATGCGATCGGCTTGTCGGGGTTGCTGGTCAAGAGCGCGCAGCAGATGGTGGTGACGGCGAGCGACTTTCGCGAGGCCGGCATCCGCGTTCCGCTGCTGGTGGGCGGCGCGGCCCTGTCGGAGAAGTTCACACGAACCAGGATCGCGCCGGCTTACGGCGCGCCGACCGTCTACGCCAAGGACGCCATGACCGGGTTGCGGCTGCTCAATGAGATCATGGACCCGGCGACGCGGGAGGAGGCGCTTCGCCGGCACACCGGGGGAGGCGAGGCGCCCGCGCCGGTTTCCTCCTTTCGGGCCGTCTCGCCCGGCGAGCGCCGCAGCTCGAAGGTGCGGATCGATATTCCCAAACCGCCGGCGCCGTACCGGGAGCGCAGGGTGCGCGCCGTCCCGGACCTGGCCGAGATCTGGAGCTACATCAACCCCTACATGCTGTACGGCCGTCATCTGGGGTTCCGGGGCGACTTCGAGAAGGCCTTGAGTGAGCTGGACCGCACGGCCCTGGAGTTGTTCCACGCCGTCGAGGAAGTCAAGCGCGAGGCGGCCCGCTTCATGAAGGTGCGGGCCGTGTGGCGGTTCTTCGAGGCCGAGGCGGAAGGCAACACGGTGCATCTGTTCGCTCCGGGCGGCCGGACGCCCCTGCACTCGTTCCGGTTCCCGCGGCAGGAAAGGGAGGACGGGCTGTCGCTCGCCGATTATGTTCTGCCGCCGGACGAGTCCGGGCGCGATCACATCGCGATCTTTGTCGTCACGGCGGGCGAAGGCGTGCGCGAGTACGCCGAAGCCGCCAAGCAGGCCGGAGAGTACTTCAAGTCCCACGCCATGCAGGCGCTGGCGCTCGAGACGGCCGAAGCCGCCGCCGAGTGGCTCCACCGGCGGCTGCGCCAAGACTGGGGCTTCCCTGACCCGCCTTCAACGACGATGCGCGACCGGTTCGCGGCCCGCTACCGCGGCAAGCGCTACAGCTTCGGCTACCCGGCCTGCCCTGACCTGGAGGACCAGCAGGGGATCTGGAAGCTGCTGGAGCCCGAAGAAGTCGGCGTGCGCCTCACCGAGGGCATGATGATGGAGCCGGAGGCGAGCGTCAGCGCGCTGGTGTTTCATCACCCGGATTGCACCTACTTCTCGGTCACGGCAGTGGAGGCGCCGGTCGAGGTTCGCTGAGCGGAACCTGAGAGTCCGGCCGCTTTCGCCGCACCAGATTCCTGATAAAAGATAAGGAATTGCTGTGCTCTCACGACTCGCCTGTCGCGAAAGCCGATCGGCGCCGTGGGTCGTATACCTGACGGTTTTCCTCACCGGTGGCGCCATCCTGGTGCTGGAGATCGTCGGGACGCGCTTCCTGGGGCCGTTCTACGGGGTGAACCTGTATTCCTGGTCGGCCCTGATCACGGTCACCCTCGTCGCGCTGGCGGCGGGCTATTACTTGGGCGGGCGGCTGGCGGATGCGCGCGGCTCGCCGGTCTTGCTCGATCAGGTGATCGGGCTCGCGGCTCCGGCTGTAGCGGCCATACCCCTGTTGGTGCCCGTGCTGGCTCCGGCGCTGGCCGGCGCCGGTCCCCGTATCGGCGTCGTGTCCTCGGCCCTGGTCTGTTTCGGGCCGTCGCTGAGCCTTCTGGGAATGGTCACACCGATCGCGGTACGAGTCGCCGCACCGGATTTTGCCCATTTGGGCAGGTCGGTCGGGTCGGTCTACGCCTGGTCGACGGCCGGCAGCATCGCCGGGGCGCTGGCGGCAGGATTCTGGCTTCTGCCTGCCTTCCGTGTCACCCGGATCTGCTACGCGCTGGCGCTCACGGTGCTCGTCCTGGCGCTGGTGCGCAGGCTCGGCCGCTCGCGCTATCGCCTCACCGCGCTCGTTCCGCCGATCGCGCTGGCGGCGGCTTTCTGGCGGCCGATGCCCGAGGGCGCGCCGCCGCAGATTCGCGGCTTTCGTCTCGTCGCCACTTATCCGAGCTATTACGGGACGGTGAAGGTCGTCGAAGACAGGCGGGTCCGCTACCTGCTCATCGACGGGATGTGTCATAACGCCCAGAGCAAGGCCGGCGGGGTCTCCGTCTTGCCCTACGTCGCCGTCTTCGGCGTGCTGCCGGCGATTGATCCGGCGGGCAAGGAACTTCTGCTGATCGGCCTTGGCGCCGGCGACATGGTTCGCCTGCTGGGCGCTGCGGGCATCCGGACGACCGCCGTCGAGATCGATCCCGTTGTCGCTCAGGCGGCGTTCCGGCATTTCGGCCTCCGCCCCGACGAACTCACGCTGGAAATCGACGATGGGCGCAACGTCTTGCGGCGCCAGAAAGGGCGCTACGACTTCCTCATCGTCGACGCCTTCGCCGGGGGCAGTCCCGCCACGCATCTGTTCACCCGGGAAGCCTTCCGCGAAATGAAGGCCGCGATGCGTCCCAGCGGCATCGCTGCGATCAACGTCGTCACACGCGGCTGGCGCGACGCCCTTGTGGCCGATCTGGCGGCGACCCTGAAGGCCGTGTTCGCCTCGGTCTCTGCGGCCGGCACCGCAGCCGATCCGGCGGCGCTCGGCAATGTGATCTTCTTTGCCTCGGACCGGCCGCTGGCCCTGCCGGCGAGCCTGCTGGCGAAATTCCACGCGAGGCCCGTCGACTTGGATCAGGCAACCGGGCTCGTCCTCACCGACGACCGGAACCGGTTGGATGCGCTGGCAGCTTCGGTGGAGGAAGAGATGCGCCGGCAAGCCCGCGCCGCCCTCCCCGCTGCGCTGCTGGCGCCATGATCGGCCGCCGCATCGGAACCCGCCGGAGCTGCGCCGCTCACATCCGGATCAGTTCGAACGTGAATCTTTCCGGGGGCAGGGAGGCCTGCGGCGCCGGAGTCATCTCCGCCCACGTGCGGTAGGCGGAAGTCGCTACGGGCGAGTTCAGGTAGAACAGAAACTGGTCGGAGAAGCAGGCGAGCGGCGGCGGCTGGCGGAAGGTCAGGCGCAGGCCCACCGCGTGTTCCAGCTTCACCTTCGGATGCGGGACCGCCTTGTCATCGATCAACCTGACGAAACTGCTCCGGCCCGC
>JBBIMZ010000376.1:0-4401 GCA_037444135.1 Solibacteraceae bacterium | reverse complement strand
TGCTATGGGCCGGGGCGGGCCGCGCCGCCAGGCCGTTCTACGATATCCGGGTCGTTCCGGGCGACCACAAAGTGCGCCGGGGCGCCGACCAGCTCGTCAGCGCGTACCTGGCCGGTTTCGAGAGCCCGGACGTGCGGCTGATGGCGCGCTATGAGAGCGCCTCGAAATGGGAGGAGGTCCGCATGCACCCGGAAGCCGGCGGATCCGGTTTCGAGTTTCTCTTCGCCGGACTGCCCGAATCGGTCGATTATTACATCGTCGCCGGCGCCGTCCGCACGCGGCAGTTCCGGCTTCAGGCCATCGACCTGCCGCGCGTCAAGCGCATCCGGGTCACCTACCACTACCCGGCCTGGGCCCGCCTGCCGGTGAGCGTGGAGGAAAACGGAGGCGACCTGCGGGCCGTCGAAGGCACGGAAGCCGAACTCACGGTCGAAACCGACGAGCCGCTCGATCGCGGCGTGGCCGTGGTCAGTGACGGACCGGAGATCCCGCTCGCGCCGGGTCCCGGCAATTCGGCGGCGGGCCGCGTCCCGATCCAGAAGGACGGCCTGTACCACATCGCCGCGCTCTACCAGGGCGAGAAGGTGCGCCTGACCGAAGACTTTTTCATCGAAGCAATTCAGGAAACGCCGCCCGCGGTCCGCATCGGCCGGCCCGGGCGCGACTACCGGGCTAATCCGATCGAAGAGGTGACCATCGCCGCCGACGCCGGCGACGATTTCGGCCTGGAAGAGCTCAGCCTCCGCTACTCGGTCAACGGGGGGCCGGAGCAGAAGATCGATCTGCTGGCGCGGCCCGGGGCGAAGGAGGCGAGCGGCGCGGCGCTGATCGCCCTCGAGGACTACAAGCTCGTGCCGGGCGATGTCGTCAGTTTCTACGCCGTCGCGCGCGACGCCCGCTCCACGACGCGGACCGACATGTTTTTCATCGAAGCCGAGCCGTTCGAGCGGGAATACTCGCAGTCGCAGATGTCCGGCGGCATGGGAGGCGGCGGCGGGCAGGAGCAGAACCGGATCTCTGAGCGGCAGAAGGAAATCATCGCCGCGACCTGGAACGTCATGCGCGAGCAGAATCTCAGCCGCGCCAAGGCGGCTGAGGATGGCAAGTTCCTCTCGGACGTGCAGTCGGCGCTCCGGGATCAGGCCGTTTCGCTGGCCCGGCGGATGCAAGCCCGCGAACTGGCCGGCGCCAACGATGAGTTCAAGAACTTCGCCCGCGACATGGAAGCGGCCGCGGCGGCGATGGGCGAGGCCGCCGGCAGGCTCAAGGCGTTGAACTGGCGTGAGGCGATCGGGCCGGAGCAGAAAGCGCTCCAGCACCTGCTGCGCGCCGAATCGATGTTTCGCAAAATTCAGGTGGCCCGCGGCAGCCGCGGCGGGGGAGGCGGCGGGAACGGCAACATGGGCCGCGACCTGGAGAACCTCTTCGATCTCGAGCTCGACACCGAGAAGAATCAGTACGAGACCGGCCAGCGCGCCGGCGGCGCCCAGCAGGCGCGGGAGATCGATGAGGCCCTCCAGAAGCTGAAGGAGCTGGCCCGCCGCCAGCAGGAGCTGGCCCGGCAGCAGCGGCCGCGACAGTCCTTCGAACAGCGCTGGCAGCAGGAGATGCTTCGCCGCGAGGCCGAACAGCTCGAGCGGCGGCTGGAGGAGCTGACGCGGGGGCAGAGTTCTCAAGGCGCCTCTTCTCCGTCGTCGCGGCAAGCGACGGGGCGCGCGGGCGCACAAGGCCGGACGGAGACTGACGCGCGGCTCCAGCAAGCTCTCGAGCGGCTCCGCCAGGCGACCGAGGAGATGCGCCGGGCCGGCGCTCCGGGCTCGCAAAGCGGGCAGGAAGGCAGCGCCGAATCGCGCCGCGCCGCCGAGCGGCTGCAAGAAGCCACGGATCTGCTCGGCGGCCTGCGGCGTCAGGAAGCGACTCAGCAGCTTGGAGAGATCGGCGAACGCGCTCGGAAGCTGGCTGCCCAGCAACGCGAGTTCGCCGACAAGCTGAAGAGCCTCTACGCCGGCCACCAGGCTCTGACGGGACAACCGGCCCAGGGTCGCCAGCCGGCCGCCGATCCCCGGCAAGTGGCCCGGCTGGCCGAGGAGAAAAAAGCGATGGCCGACGAGCTCCAGCGCCTGGAGCGCCAGATGCAGCAGGCCGTGCGCGACCTGGCAGGGTCCCAGCAGGCCGCCTCCTCCAAGCTCCGCGAGGCCTTGGGAGAGATGCAACAGCGCGAGCTGAGCTTGCGCATGAAGTACCTGGCCGAATGGATCCGCCGCGGTCTGGGCGCCTACGCCTGGCTGCGCGAGGCGCCCGTCACTGAAGGGCTGGAGCGCCTCAGCCAGCAGCTCGCCGAGGCCGAACGTGCGCTCGGGGAAAACCCCAAAGCGGACGAGAGTCTTGAAACGGCTCTCAATCGCGTCGAACAGCTCCGCAACCAGCTCCAGCGGCTGACCGAGCAGATGCGCCGGGGGCAGAACGCTGCCGGGGCGCAACGCGGCGAGGCGCGGGACCCGAACGCCCAGGGCGGGTCGGGACGACTGGGATCAGGGCAAGCCCGGGAAGCCCCGGGCGCGGGTGACCGGCGCGGGGGCGGTTGGCAATACGGCGGCGGCTCGGGCCCTTTGCGCTCCTTCTCGGCGATGAACACGGGCGAGCGGCAGCCTCCGGATCCAGGCGTCCCACCGCTTGGCTCGGACTTACGCGCCATCGAGCAGGCCTACCGCGAAGGGCTGCGGGACCTTGCCGCGCTCCGCCAGTCCATGCGGGACCATCCCGAACTCGCCACCGACCTCCAGGAGCTCGTCCGCCAGATGCAGCGGCTCGACCCGAAGCGCTTTCCCGGCAACCCGGCCTTGGTCGAGCAGTTGCGCACGCAGTTGCTTCCGACGCTGGAACACGTCGAACTGAGGCTCCGGCGCCGGATCGAAGATGCGGGTGAGAGCCAGGTCCGCAGCGGGCTCGCCCGGCCCGTGCCACCGGGCTACGCCGACGCGGTGGCCGAGTATTATCGCAGTAGTCAGGCCAGGTAGTCGCGAAGGCGGCTCAGGAAGCGCTCCTGGCTGATCTGCTCGCCCCGGTTCAGCCGCTCGAGCAGCTCCTCGATCACCTGTTTGGCTTCCTCCTTGGTGTAGTTGCGGAGGAAGCCATCGGCGAAGTGCTCGCCGGCCATCGCGCGGTTAATTTCCATCTCCTTGTTGTGCTCATGCAACTCGGTGAAGTAGACGACGCGGTACTGCCCGCTATAGGCGGTCTCGCGGTACACCTCGAACATCGTCTTCTCCGATTCGATCCCAGCCATACACCCCGAAAATAGCACAGCCGGCTCGGCCGGCCGCGCCTCACGCACGGCGCTCGAGGAGCAGATTGCCCGCCCCGTCGAGCCGGAACCACCAGCCAGGGGGCGCCAGCGTCGTCGCGCCGTAGTCGAGGATCAAGGCCGGACCCGGGGCCGGCTTCCGGGGCGCCGCCCCGCGCTCGAAGACCGGCACGTTGAGCCAGGCGCCGGCAACCCAGATGGGCCGCGCGGAACTTGGGACGCCGCTGCCGGGCCGGCCGCGCACGCGGAGTTTCGGCACCGCAAGGCGGGCCCGGACGCGGACTGTCACGACCTCGACCGGCCGCCCTGGGTTCGCATAGCCGTAAGCGCGCCGGTGCGCGCGATGGAACGGCGCGGCTGGGTCCTCCGCCTTCCAGGGCACCGTGAGCTCGTAGCTTTGACCCCGGTAGCGCAGGTCGGCGAAGCGCTCCAGCAGCGCCCCCGGCAGTTCGCTCCGGGCTCGTTGTTCCAGGCCGGCGAAGCGGTCTTGGAAATCCCGGCGGCCGATGGCCCCGGCGGCGTAGTCGCGGACGCGCTCGGCCAGAAGCATGCCCAGCGCCGACAAGGCTCCGGCGTGCTGGGGCACGAGCACCGTGCGGATGCCGAGCTCTTCGGCCAGTTCGCAGGCGTGCAAGCCTCCGCAGCCGCCGAAGGCCACCAGCGCGAACTCGCGCGGATCGTAGCCCCGCTCGATCGAAACGGCGCGGATGGCCCGCTGCATGTTGGCGTTGGCCACGCGCAGGATCCCCTCGGCCACGCCGATCCGGTCCCGGCCCAGCGCGCGGGCGATCCGGTCGATCGCCACGGCGGAGCGGTCCGGGTCAATCGCCATCTCCCCGCCGAGAAACTGCTGCGCGGCGATCCTGCCCAGCACCACATGCGCATCGGTGACCGTCGGCTCCAACCCCACTCCGTAACAGGCCGGACCCGGATCGGCCCCGGCGCTTTCCGGCCCCACGCGGAGCAGCCCGCCTGCATCCACGCGGGCGATCGAGCCGCCCCCGGCGCCCACCGTATGGATATCCAGCATCGGCACCCGCACGGGAAATCCGTCGACAACTCCCTCGGTCGTCTCGCGCGGCCGGCCTTCCGACAAG
>JBBIMZ010000375.1:2036-4433 GCA_037444135.1 Solibacteraceae bacterium | reverse complement strand
CGCGGCAGACTTCTGCGGCACGCGCTGGCAGACCAACGCGGTGATGATTCCGACGCCGGGCGGCAAATCCTTCCTGATGCCGGTGGCGCATGTGATGCGCCTCTGGCGCCGCCACGGCGGCGAGCAGGCCCTGACCGTGAAGAAAGCGCCGCCGGGACTGGACGTCACTGCCAGCCGCACCGGCGGGCGGCTCTGGCTGCACGTGGTCAACACGAACTTCCGCGGTTCGGTTGCGGCACGCTTCTTTGCCGGCGGGCGCCCGATCCGGGCCGGGAGGATCTTTGAAATCGCCGCCGACCCGCAGTTCGAGGAAATGGGCCATGAGCCGGACGTGCTGGCGCCCAAGGAAAAGCCCCTGCCGTCCTCCGGCGAGTGGTCTTTCCCGGCCGCCTCCGTCTCGGCCGTCGAGCTCGCGCTCGAGCCGGCCTGACGGATTCAACCGCCCGCCGCGCGGCGGAAGAAGGCGAGCGACTGCTCGGCCGAAACATCCCACCGGAAGCGGCGCGCCCGATCCCGCGCGCGGGCCGCCAGGCTCTGCGCCAGACCCGGGCTGAGCAGAAGCCGCTCGATCGCCTCCCGGATTTCACCCGGGCTCCGCGGATCGACGAGCAACGCGGCGTCGCCGGCGACCTCCGGCAACGAAGCGGCGTTCGAGACGACGGCAGGCACGCCGCAGGCCAACGCCTGCGCTACCGGAAAGCCGAAGCCTTCGTAAAGTGACGGATAGACGAAGACGGCGGCGCCGGCGGTCAGGCCCGGCAGATCGCGTTCCGGCACATAACCCAGATAGTGGACCGACCGGCCGGCGGTTTGCAAGCGCTCGAGCGCGGGCGCCGCCGCCCACCCTCGCGGTCCGGCGACCACCAGGTCGACTTCCTCCTTAAGCGCCAGCCCGCTCCAGGCCTCGAGCAACCGCGCCAGATTCTTGCGCGGCTCGAGCGTCCCCACCGAGAGCACGTAGGAACGCCTCAGACGGTAGCGCTCCCGAACCCGCCGGACCTCGGCGTCGCCGCACGTGAAAAAGGTCTCCGCCACCCCCGGGTAGATGACTTCGATCCGGTCCGGATCGAGGCCGAGGATCCGCACCGCATCGCTCTTAGTACACTCGGAAACTGCAATCAGCCGGGCGGCTCGCCGGAGCACGCGATCGGCGAAGGCCCGGTCGGCGCGTACGTTCGCCGCCGTGTGGAGCTCGGGCAGCAGCCAGCACGTCAGGTCGTGAATCGTCGCGGTGAGGCGCGCCCGCCGCGGCGGCCGGCGGATCTGGTTGGTGACGTGAAACACGTCCGCGCCGGCGGCGATCCAACCGGTCAGCGCGGCCGGCGCCCGGTTGACCAGATAAAGAAACGCCAAGCGAGGCCATGTCTCCGAGCCGGACAGTACCGACCGGTCGTGATCGAGCGGGCCGAGCTCGCCGAGGAACGGAAACAGGCGGATCCTTTCGCCGCGCGCCTGCCGGCGTAGCGACGCGATCCAGTGATAGAGATAGTTCTTGACTCCGGCGCTGCGCAGCAGCAAGGGGGTGGCGTCGATCAGAATCGTCATCGAGAAGCGCCGGCAAGGCCGCGGAGTCTCACTGCTAAAATCGTAATCAAGATACGATATGCCGATCTACGAGTACGTCTGCGATTCCTGCGGTGAACGCTTCGAGAAGCTGATCCGGTCCCACTTGACCGACGCTCCGGCCTGCCCCTCCTGCGGGGAGGCCCGCGTCACGCTTCAGTTGTCGACCTTCGCCACGCCTTCCGCCGGTGCCAAGGTCCGCAACGGCGCGAACTCGCCGGGCGCTTGTCCTCCCGGCATGTGCCGCACGCCCGAAATTTGCGGCCGCGACTGACGGCTGCCCCCGGCCTGGGTCCCGCAGCCCTGCTACAATCGCAGTAACGGGGCGTGCTGGACCATGACGACGACACGGCGGGATCTTCCCCAGACTCTCGGCGAACTGCGCCGCAGCAGTTTTAGCGAGGAGCGCATAGGCTCGCGCACGGTCAAGGATGAGTTGCGCGAGAACCTGCTCGCCAAGCTCAACCGGAGAGAGCCGCTGTTTCCCGGCATCGTCGGCTACGAGGAAACCGTCATCCCTCAGATCGTCAACGCCATCCTATCCCGCCACAACTTCATTCTGCTCGGCCTCCGCGGCCAAGCCAAGACGCGCATCCTGCGCACGCTGACGACGCTCCTCGACGAGGCTCTCCCCTACATTGCCGGCAGCGAGATCCGTGACAACCCCTACCGGCCCGTCAGCCGCTATGGGCGCGACCTGGTGGCGCAGATGGGCGACCGGACGCCGATCGCCTGGCTGACGCCCGAGCAGCGCTACGTCGAGAAACTGGCGACGCCGGATGTGACGATCGCCGACATGATCGGGGACATCGCTCCGATCAAGGCGGCCAGGCG
>JBBIMZ010000375.1:0-2026 GCA_037444135.1 Solibacteraceae bacterium | reverse complement strand
CTGACCATCCATTATGGACTCCTCCCTCGCGCCAACCGCGGCATCTTCGCCATCAACGAGCTGCCCGACCTGGCGGGGAAGATCCAGGTCGGCCTGTTCAACATCATGCAGGAAGGCGACATCCAGATCAAAGGCTATCCCGTGCGGATGCCGCTCGACGTGCTGCTGGTGTTCACCGCCAACCCCGAGGACTACACCGCCCGCGGCAAGATCATCACGCCGCTCAAAGACCGCATCGGCTCGGAAATCCGCACCCACTATCCGGCGGCGCGCGAAGAGGGCCTGGCCATCACCCGGCAGGAAGCCTGGTGGAGCCGCGACGGCGCCGGCGGGGTGACGCTGCCGAAGTTCGTCGCCGAGATCGTCGAGGAGATCGCCTTCCAGGCGCGCCAGGACAAGAAGATCGACAAGCGCTCCGGCGTCAGCCAGCGGATGCCGATTACCTGTCTCGAGAACGTGGTGTCGAACGCCGAGCGGCGGGCGCGCCTGGCGCGGGAGAAGCGCATCGTGCCGCGCGTGGGCGACGTCTACGCTGCCCTGCCCTCGCTGACCGGCAAGTTCGAGCTCGAGTACGAAGGCGAAGTGCACGGCGCCGACCAGGTGGCCCGAGAGATCGTCCGCCGCGCCATCGGCGTTGTCTTCCAGCAGCACTTCGCCGACGCCGACCTGGAGCAGATCGTCAAGTGGTTCGAGCTGGGCGGCTCGCTCAAGGTCTCGAGCGACGCGCCGGCCGCGACGCTCGTCGAGCAGTTCCGCAAGATCCAGGGGCTGATCGAAGCCGCCGCCGCGCTCGGGCTGAAGCCGAAAGACGACCTGGCCGAGCTCGCCGCCGGCTGCGAGTTCATTCTCGAAGGCCTCTACGCCCAGCGCAAGATCAGCCGGAGCGAGGAGCGCGGCTTCTACGCCGAGGAGCGCCCACGGCCGGACATCAGCCCGCGTGACCTCCCCCCGCGCGGCCGCCGCTCCTACCAGTGAGGCCGCGGGATGCGCTTCACGCGCTACTCGCGCTATACCGGCACCGAGGCCGACGGCATCGACATGGACGAGCTGCTCTCGCAGCTCGCCGACTACCTCCTCCAGAGCGGCTTCCAGCGGCAGCTCTACGGCTTCTCCGAGATTGATTTCAAGCGCACGCTCGAGGAACTCCGCCAGGCCATCCTCCAAGCGCTCGAAGCGAACCAGATGCTCCCGCCCGAGCTCCGCCGGCGCATGGAAGAGAACCCCGAGCAGGCCGACGAGTTGCTGAACCAGCTCCTGCAAAACCTGATGGAGCGCATGGCGGAGGAGGGCTTCATCCGCGTCGACCAGCCGCCGCCGCCCCAGCCGCGCTCCGGCAACGCCGACGATCCCTCCCAGGCCCGCGCGCGCTTCGAGCTGACCGACAAGTCGCTCGACTTCCTCGGCTACCGGCAACTCAAAGACTTGCTCGGCTCGCTCGGCAAGGCCAGCTTCGGCCGGCACGATACCCGGGAGCTCGCGACCGGCGTGGAAGTGGCCGGCGCGCCGAAGACCTACGAGTTCGGCGACACGCTGAACCTCGACATCACCGCCACGCTGTCGGCGAGCATCAAGCGCCGGCTGGCGGAGGGCGCGACGAGCTTCGCGCCGCCGCTCGAGCTCGACTACCCCGACCTGCAAGTCCACCAGTCCGAGTACCAGAGCTCCTGCGCCACCGTGCTGCTGCTCGATTGCAGCCACTCGATGATTCTCTACGGGGAAGACCGCTTCACGCCGGCCAAGAAAGTGGCGCTGGCGCTCTCGCACCTCATCCGCACGCAGTATCCCGGCGACTCGCTCCAGGTCGTGCTCTTCCACGACACCGCCGAGCCGCTCCCGCTCGGGCAGCTCGCCCGCGCCCAGGTCGGCCCGTACTACACCAACACCCGCGAAGGATTGCGCCTCGCCCGGCGCCTGCTCGCCGGGGAAAACAAGGACATGCGGCAGATCATCATGATCACCGACGGCAAGCCTTCGGCGCTCGCGCTCGAAGACGGCCGCGTCTACAAGAACGCTTTCGGGCTCGACC
>JBBIMZ010000374.1:0-4440 GCA_037444135.1 Solibacteraceae bacterium | reverse complement strand
AGGCGCGGGGCTGCGGGATCACCGGCTCGACGTAGACATGGAGTTGCCCGCCGCAGATGAGGCCGTTCTCGTACGCGGCGTCCTGTCCCAGGCTGAAGTCCAGGTAGCGCGGCTTTTCCGACTCGATCACTTCGCGGGCAGCCGCCCACACCTCCGCCTCGACGCAGCCGCCTCCGATGGTTCCGAGCATCGATCCGTCCTCGCGGACCAGAAGCTTGGCGCTCTGGTAGCTGGGGATCGAGCCGTTGACCTGGACAATGGTGGCGAGGGCGCACTTCTGGCCCGCCCGCCGCAGGCGCACCAGTTCCTCGTACAGGTCCATCGCCCAAGAATTATACCGCGCCGCCGTATTTCCGGCGGCTTTCAGCTTTGCGTCAGGCAGCGGTAGGCGCGCCGCGCGACGATGAGCTCTTCGTTGGCGGCCAGCACGACCGCTTTCACCGGGGCGCCCTCGGGGGAGATCACACGGTCGCCCAGGCCCCGTTCGTTTCGCTCACGGTCGAGCCGGACGCCGAGGAATTCCAGCCCCGCGCAGCAGGCCGAGCGCAAGCCCGGGGCGTTCTCGCCGATGCCGCCGGTGAAAGCAATGGCGTCGAGACCTCCCATCGCCGCCGCGTAGGCGCCGATCGTTTTCTTGACCTGATACGTGAAGACCTCCAGCGCCAGAGCCGCCTCGGCGTTACCCTGGCGGGCGGCGGCCTCGATATCGCGCACATCGCCCCCGGCGATGCCCGAGAGCCCGGCCATTCCGCCTGTGCGCGCCAGTTGCCGCCGGACCTCGTCAATGGACCAGCCGTTGCGCTCCATCATGTACAGTACGGCGAAGACGTCCAGATCCCCGTGACGCGTAGCGTTCTCCAGCCCCGACTGCGGCGAAAAGCCCATCGTCGTATCGATCGACCGCCCGCCGGCGATGGCGCACATCGACGAGCTGCCCCCCAGGTGGCAGCTCACCAGCCGCAGCGACTCCCGCGGCAGGCCGAGGATCTCCGGAACGCGGCGGCTCACGTATTCATGGGAGGCGCCGTGAAAGCCGTAACGCCGGATGCCGAACTTCTCCCGCCAGTCGGCCGGCACCCCGTAGCGCGCGGCGTACTCCGGCATCGTGGCGTGGAATTCGGTCTCGAAGGCGGCGACGAGCTTCACGCCGGGAAGCGTCTCGCGGAAAGCGCGAATCCCGGTCAGGTAAATGGCGTTGTGAGCCGGGGCGGCCGGCAGATACTCTTCGAGTGCGGCGAGGACGCCGTCGTCGATGAGGAAGGTGCCCCGGTAGTTCTTGCCGCCCAGCACCGTCTTGAAGGCGACGGCGTCGATCGTCGCATCGCCGGTATCGATCCGGCGGATCGCCTCGCGGTAATCGGTGACGCGCTCGAGCCGTCCCCGCGCCAGCACCGTCTCGGACGGCATCTCCAGGAGCTGATATTTCAGCGATGTCGAGCCCAGGTTCGGGACGAGGATGTTCATTTCAGACGGTACTGGCTCTGGATCGCTTTCAGATTTCTCTGCGCCATGGCCTGGAACGGGCTCTTGATCGCCGCGCACTCCTTGGTGAATTTGCAGGCGTCGAGGATCCGCTGCGTGTCGCCTTTCTCGCCGAGCCGGAAGTTCGCCACGCCGAGGTGAAACAGCGCCCCCGCCCGCAACTGCTCGTTGTCCGGCAGATAAGGCAGCGCCTGGCGCAGCGCTTTGTCGGCCTCGACGAACTTGTTTTGTGTACTGTAGGTGACGCCCATCATCCAGTAACCGATCCCCAGGCTGCTGCGCTTTTTCTTCTCCCAGTCCTCGGCGCTCACGCCCTGGGGCGCGGGCTTGGCGCTCATCAGCTCGACCAGTTTGGCCGAATACGACAGCACCTTGGCCGGATCCTTCTTCGTGCTCATGTAGTAGTCAGCCGCCACCAGGAGCATGTCCTCGTTCGTGGCGTCCTTGGCGAGAACCTCCTCGGCCAGTTCGACCGCCTTTTCGACGTTGCCCGTCTGCCGATAGGCGAGGAACAACAGGGGAATCATCTGCGACAAGTACTGGCTTTGGGGGTTCATCTCGCGCAGCGCGTCGGCCAGCTCGATCTTCTTGGCCGGATCGGTCGCTTGGAGCGCGGCCGCGTAAGCCGAGTACTCCGAATAAGTGGCGACCTGCTTGGCGAAGTCGATCGTCTGATTCCACTCGGCTTCCTCGTCCTTGTCCTTGAACTGGGGTTTCGGCGCCTCGACGGCTTTCTTCGACGCTCCGTGAGTGAGCAGCGCCCACTTCTTGATCAGACCTGGGTCCTTCTCGCCCTCGGCGATTTTCAGACAACTGTGGGCGCCCGCCGCATTGGTGGGGTTGACCTGAAGCATGCGCTCACAGGCATCGAGGGCTTTCGCCGGATCCTTGAGGTTCGCGTAGGTGGCGGGAAGCTGGTTCATCACCCAGTGGATCGCCTGGTGCTGCGGGTAGGTCTTGGCGAACTGCTCCAGCAGGGCGGCCTTCTTGCCCAAGTCCTCCTCGAGGCCGATCTGCTGAAGAAGCTGTCCTTCCGGGGTGTTCGTGTCGATTTCCACCTGCTGCGCGCCGGCCGGCAGCGCCAGTAGCGCCGCCGCCAGCAAGAGATCCAACCGTTTCATTCCGCGCCTCCTGTCATCTCGGAAATGGCAGTATTATAAAACAAACCGAACGAGGCGGTCGCCGCTTCGGAGCCGTCTCCGGTGTATCTGCCATGATCTTGCCGACCACCTACCAGGCCGCGTTGCTGCTGACATTCCTGACCATGCTCTGCTGGGGGTCGTGGGCCAACACCACGAAGATGACCGGCCGCTGGCGCTTCGAGCTGTACTACTTCGATTACGCTCTCGGCGTATTGCTGGCGGCCACGCTTCTCGCGTTCACGTTCGGCGAGATGGGAACCGAGCTGTCGTTTCGCGATAATCTGCTGATCGCGCGCAAGCTCGCGCTCATCTTCGGCCTGGCGGCCGGCGTGGTCTTCAACCTCGCCAACATGCTCCTGGTGGCCGCCATTTCACTCGCCGGGATGGCCGTCGCCTTCCCGATCGGCATCGGGCTGGCGCTGGTGATCGGCGTCGTCTGGAGCTACGTCTTGAATCCCCAGGGCAACCCGTATCTGCTGTTCGGAGGCGCCGCTTTCCTCGTCGCGGGCATTCTCCTCACCTCGCGCGCCTACAAGCTGCACAGCGCGGCCAAGGACGCCGAGCGCGCCCGGGAGTGGAAGCACAAGCACTACGCTCCGCCCCGCACCGGCGTGCGCGCCATCGTGTTGAGCCTGGCCTGCGGCGTTCTGATGGGCTCGTTCTATCCGCTCGTGGAGATGTCCAAGCAGGGCGAGCTCGGCCTCCGCGCCTATTCGGTCGGCTTCGTCTTCGCCCTTGGGGTGTTCTTGTCGACTCCGGTCTTCAACGTCGTCTTCATGAACGTGCCGGTGCAGGGGGATCCCGTCGGCATCCGGGAGTATTTTCGAGGCACCTTCCGGCAACATGCCCTGGGTGTGGCCGGGGGCGTCATCTGGGCGGTGGGCGCCATCGCCAACTTCGCCGCCGCCAGCGCGCCGCCGGAGGTCCAGGTCGGCCCGGCCGTCAGTTACGCCATCGGTCAGGGCGCCGTACTCGTGAGCACTTTATGGGGCCTGCTGTACTGGAAAGAGTTCGCCGGGGCTTCCGGCCGGGTCGCTCGGCTCCTCGCGGCGATGATTGCGGCGTTCGTCGTCGGGCTTGGCCTCATTTCGGTGGCGCCGCTGTTTGCCTGAAGCCTCCACTCAGCCGAGGTGAAACCGGCGGATCAGGGCGGCCACGCGCCGCGCCTGCTCGGGACTGACGTGCAGGCCCATGGGTAAAGAAAGGATTTCCTGGACCGCGCGCTCGGCCACCGGCAGGTCCCCCGGGCGCAAGCCGCAGCCGGCGAAGGCGGGCTGGAGGTGCAGCGGCGCCGGGTAGTGAATGCCGGTTTGGACGCCATGAGCCGCCAGGAATCGGCGGAGAGCGTCGCGCCGGGCGGCTCGGACTACGTACAGGTGATAGACGTGATCGCTTCCTGCGGCTTTCTTGACCGGCCGGAGGAGCTCGGCAGGCAGCTGCGCCAACTCCTCGTCGTAGACTCGAGCGAGCCGCCGCCGGATCTCGTTCCACTCCTGGAGCCGCGTAAGGGCGATTCGCAAGAACGCGGCCTGGAGTTCATCCAGCCGGGAGTTCAAGCCCTCGATTTCGGCGACGTGGCCGCTGCGCCGCCCGCCGTCCCGCAACTGGCGCGCCCGCGCCGCATCCTCCTCGCGGGCCAGGCACACAGCGCCTCCGTCGCCCAGGGCGCCCAGATTTTTGGTGGGATAGAAGCTGTAGGCGGCTGCGGGCGAGTATTCGGTGAGCGCGCGGCCGCCGTGTCGGGCCCCGTGCGCCTGGCAGGCGTCCTGGATCAATAGCACGCCATAGTCGGAGGCCAAAGTTCGCCACCGCTCAA
>JBBIMZ010000373.1:0-4474 GCA_037444135.1 Solibacteraceae bacterium | reverse complement strand
GGTGAGCGAGAAGAAGTATACGGTCGAGCTGGTCGGTGCGCGCATTCTCGATTTCTTGATCCCGCTGCTCAAGCGTGCCCGGCTCCGCGTGACGCCCGAGGTCAAGGAGCCCGAACCGCGCTATACGGACTTTGAAAATCCCGACGTCGTGGTCAACTTTACCGGTCCCGACGTCGGAGTGCTGCTCGAGAACAAGGCGGAGTTGCTGCTGGCCCTGGAGCACCTTACACAGGAAATGCTGCGGCTGCCGCCGCAGGATCATGCGCGCCTGGTCTTTGACGCCAACGAATACCGCATGTTGCGCATCGAGGAGCTGCGCCTGAGCGCGCTGGCAGCGGCCGAGAAGGTGAAGGCCACCCGGCAGCCGTTCCGCTTCAACCCGATGAGCAGCCGCGAGCGGCGCATTCTGCACCTGGCGCTGCGCAACGAGCCCGGCGTGCGCAGCGAGAGCGCCGGAGAAGGCCCCAACCGCGGCGTGGTTATCTATCCGGCCGGCATGGCATCCGCGCCGGCACCGGCTCCGCCCCGGCGTCCCGCCGCCTCCGTCCGGCGCCGCCGCTGAGCGTGCTAGACTCCGGGTGTGGACGGGCAACTCGCTGCCAAGGCCATCTCGGTCGCCGAATATCTGTCGGACCCGGCCTGGGAGCGGCTCGAATACGTGGACGGGGAGTTGCGGGAGCGCAACGTGGGCGGCAAATCCCATGCCAGGGTTCAGGCGAATCTGAGCCACGTCCTTGTCGAATATGTGAGAGCTCATCCGCCGGGCTACGTGGCCGCCGAGCTGCGCGTGAGGCTGGCCGGGCCGTCGGGGGTGGAGTTCCGCTTGCCGGATCTGGCCGTGGTGCTGGCAGACACCTCGCCCGAGGACGAGTATCTGGATCGCGCGCCGGACCTGGCCGTGGAGATCCGCTCGCCGGGCGATTCGATCGCGGAGCTGCTGCGCAAGATGGGGCGGTATTTCGCCCACGGGGCGCGGCTCGGCTGGATCGTGCTGCCGGAGGAGCGCTCGGTGCTGGTGGCGACGCCGGACGGGGCAGTGCGCGCGGTGACGGCGGGCGAGACGCTCGACGGAGGCGCCGTGCTGCCGGATCTGCGCATTCCGGTCGAGGAGATCTTCGGATAGTTCTGTTACAATCGTCGTTTAAATCCGCAGGAGGGAGTCCCGCATGATGGAAGAGCACGTGTATCCGCCCAGTCCCGAGTTCGCCGCACGAGCCAATGTTTCCGGGATGGACGCCTACCGGGCGCTCTACAACCGTTCGATCGAGACGCCGGAAGAGTTCTGGGGCGAGCTGGCCGAGAGCGAACTGGCCTGGTTCGAGAAGTGGTCCCACGTTTTTGAATGGAACCCGCCGTTTGTCAAATGGTTTGTCGGCGGCAAGCTGAACGCTTCCTACAACTGCCTGGACCGCCACCTGGAGAAGCGGGGGGACAAGATCGCCTATCTGTGGGAGGGCGAACCGGGCGAGGAGCGGCGCATCACCTACCGCGAACTCCACGCGATGGTATGCCGCTTCGCCAACGTGCTCAAAGGCCGCGGCTACCGGGCCGGCGACCGCGCCATCATTTACATGCCCATGATCCCCGAGCTTCCCGTGGCGATGCTGGCCTGCGCGCGGCTGGGCATCATGCACAGCGTCGTCTTCGGCGGCTTCTCGGCGGAAGCGCTCAAGGCGCGCATTCAGGATCTCGGCGCGACTCTGGTGATCACGGCGGACGGCGGCTGGCGGCGCGGCAAGGAGGTGCGGCTCAAAGATGCGGCCGACGAAGCCTTGACGGAGTGCCCGGCCGTCCGCGACGTGATCGTGTGCCGGCGCGCCGGTTCGGCCGTCGAGATGAAGCCCGGGCGCGATCTGTGGTGGCACGAACTGGAGGCAGGAGTGAGCGCCGAATGCCCCGCCGAGCCGCTCGACGCCGAGCAGCCGCTCTATGCGCTTTATACGTCCGGCACGACCGGCAAGCCGAAGGGGATTCTTCATACGACCGGCGGTTACCTGCTCCAGTGCCACATGACCATGAAATGGGTCTTCGACATCAAAGAGGAGGATGTGTACTGGTGCGCGGCCGACATCGGCTGGGTGACCGGACACAGTTATATCGTCTACGGCCCGCTGTCGGTCGGGGCGACCGGCGTCATTTACGAGGGAGCTCCGGACACGCCGGCCTGGGACCGCTGGTGGCGCATCGTCGAGAAGTACAAGGTCAACATCCTGTACACGTCGCCGACAGCGATCCGCGCGCTCATTCGCCAGGGCGATCATTGGCCGAACCAGCATGACTTGTCGAGCCTCCGCCTGCTCGGCTCGGTCGGCGAACCGATCAACCCGGCGGCCTGGGAATGGTACTATCGCGTAATCGGAAAGGGGCGCTGCCCCATTGTCGACACCTGGTGGCAGACCGAGACGGGCTCGATCCTGATCGCGCCGATGCCCGGCGCCACGCCGCTCAAGCCCGGCTCGGCGACCTTTCCGCTGCCCGGCATCGTGCCTGACGTCGTGGATCTGTTCGGCAAGCCCTCCGAGGCCGGCAAAGAAGGTTATCTCGTCATCCGGCGTCCGTGGCCGAGCATGATCCGCACCATCTGGGGCGATCCGAAGCGGTACGAAGACCAGTACTGGAGCCGCGTCCCCGGGGCCTACTTCACCGGCGACGCCGCCCGTCGCGACGCCGACGGCTACTATTGGATCCTCGGCCGCGTCGACGACGTGATGAACGTCAGCGGGCACCGCCTGTCGACGATGGAAGTCGAATCGGCGCTGGTCAAGCATCCCGCGGTGGCCGAGGCCGCCGTCGTCGGCCGTCCGGACGAGTTGACCGGGCAGGCCGTGTGCGCGTTTGTCACTCTTAAACAAGGCGCCTGGGACCGCGATCACCTCGCCGACGAACTCCGGGATTGGGTGGCGCATGAAATCGGCAAGTTCGCCCGGCCCGCCGACATCCGCTTCGCCGACGCGCTGCCGAAGACGCGCAGCGGCAAGATCATGCGCCGGCTGCTGCGCGAGATCGTCACCACGCGGACGGTGACGGGTGACGTCACGACGCTCGAAGACTTCGCTGTCCTCTCCCGCCTGGCGACCGAAGAAGAGTAGGCGGCGCCGTCAGGGCAGGCGGATCCGGCCTTCCAGGTAGAGGACGGCCTGTCCGCCGATGGTGACGCGGTCGCCCCGCTGCTCGCAGTACAGCTCACCGCCGCGGGCCGACACTTGGCGGGCTTCAAGCGACGATTTGCTCAGCCGCTGGGCGTAAAAGGGCACCAGCGTGCAGTGCGCCGAGCCGGTCGCTGGATCCTCGTCGATGCCGTACGCCGGAGCGAAGAAGCGCGAAACGAAGTCGGCCTGCTCGCCCGGAGCGGCGACAATCACGCCCGTGCCCGTGGCGGCGCGTAAGGCTGCAAAATCCGGCCGCAGAGCGCGGACGGCGGCTTCGGTTTCGTAAGTCACCAGGTAGTAATCGGCCTTGAGAACTTCGAGCGGTTCGCCTCCGAGCGCTTCAAGCAGGCCCGGCGGGGGCTCGCACGGCGCCGGGGGCTTCGAGGGGAAATCCATGGCCAGGCGCTCCCCCTGCCGCGCGACGGCCAGTTCGCCGCTCCGAGTGTCAAAACAGACGCGGTCGCGTCCCGGCTCGACAAACTCGAAGAGGACGAAGGCGGAGGCGAGCGTGGCGTGGCCGCAGAGATCGACCTCGACGGCGGGCGTGAACCAGCGCAGGCGGTATCGCTCACCACGGCGGACGAAGAAGGCGGTTTCCGGGAGGTTGTTCTCGGCGGCGATGGCCTGGAGCAGCTCGTCGGGAAGCCAGTCATCGAGCGGGCAGACGGCCGCCGGATTGCCGCCGAAGAGCCGGCTCGTGAAGGCGTCCACCTGATAGAGCGGGATCTCCATGGTCTTATCTAGTGTAGCGGGGGCGCGGCGATATACTACACACTTGGCCATGAAGCGCTATCTGGCATTCGATCTGGGGGCCGAGAGCGGCCGCGCCATGCTCGGTACGATCGCCGACGGGCGCCTCGTGCTCGAGGAACTGCACCGCTTCCTGAACACGCCCGTGCGGCTGCCCACCGGTCTGTACTGGGACACGTTCCGGCTCTGGCACGAGATCCAGCAGGGCATGCGGATGGCGGCGCGCGAGCGCAAGCTGCGGCTCGACGGAGTGGCCGTCGACACCTGGGGCGTCGACTTCGGCCTGCTCGGCGAGGACGGCGCCTTGGTGGACAACCCCCGGCACTACCGCGACAGCCGCAACAACGGCATGGTGGAAAAACTCTGCGCCGCGATTCCGCGCGAGGAGATTTTCGCCCACACCGGCATCCAGTTCATGCAGTTGAATTCGCTGTGCCAGTTGTACGCCATGAAGCTGGCCGGCTCGCCCGCGCTGCGCGTCGCCGCGACCTTGCTGTTCATGCCGGACCTGTTCAACTACTGGCTCACCGGCGTCAAGAAGGCGGAGGTGACCATCGCCAGCACCTCGCAGTTTT
>JBBIMZ010000372.1:0-4485 GCA_037444135.1 Solibacteraceae bacterium | reverse complement strand
CACCAGATTGACCGTGCAGCCTCCGAAGCCTCCTGCAGTCATCCGCGCGCCGTAGACGCCGTGAAGCCCTGTCGCCGTGTCGACCAGGAAGTCGAGCTCGGTGCAACTGACCTCGTAATCGCTCGCCAGACTCCGGTGAGAGGCAACCAGCAGCGCTCCCATCGCCCGCAGGTCACCCCGGCGGCTGGCTTCTACGAACTCCTCGACGCGGCGGTTTTCGGTGATCACGTGCCGGGCCCGCCGCCGCGGGACGCCCTCGACCAGTTCGAGCTGCCCGAGCGTGGCGTCGCGCAGGCTGCGCACTTCCGGATGGGAGGCTTGAATCGCCTCGACCGCCCGGCGGCACTCGGCCACGCGCTCGCGGTAAGCCGTGGCGCCCAGTTCGTGCTTGACCATCGAGTTGACCGCGAGGATCTCCACGTCCTCCGGCAGCGGCACCGCCTCCGAGTCCAGGCTCCGGCAGTCGATCTTGAGGGCGCAGCCGCGGCGGCCGAACACGGAGATGAACTGATCCATGATCCCGCAGGGCATGCCGGCGAACTCGTTCTCGGCGCGCCGCGCCAACCGGACGAGTTCGAGCGGCTCGATAGGCCGGTCTCCGAGCAGCGCCAGGGCCGTCGAAACCTCGAGCGCGGCCGAGGAACTGAGCCCGCCGCCGAAGGGCACGGTACTCTCGATGAGCAAGTCGGCGGGCCGGATCTCATAGCCGGCGCGCGCCAGCTCGACGGCGACGCCGGCGACGTAATCGCCCCAGTCCCGCGCCGGGCGCAGCTCGGCGATCCGAGCCGCCTCCCAGCGCCGCTCCTCGCCGGTGTTCGTCGAGAACACCCGCAGCTCGGCGCCGGAGGCGGGAGCGATGGCGGCGTAGCAGGCCAGATCGAGCGCGATCGGCAGGACGAACCCCAGATTGTAGTCGGTGTGCTCTCCGATCAGATTCACCCGGCCGGGCGCCCGGAACAGGCGCGGCCGGCGCCCGGCGCCGTAACGGGCCTCGAATTTCTCGATTAGCTCGCGCGTCTTGCCATCCATAACAGAAGCAGGCCGAAGGCCAGAAAGAGCACGCCGCTCGCGAGGTTGACGTTGGTTTCGGCGAGGGGTGCGCGCAGGTCGGGCCGGATCAGGCCCATCAGGCACAGGATCGTCCCCAGGATCGTAAACAGCAGGCCGGACGGCATCCTCAGGTCCCACATAGCCGCTTACCAGAAGATCAGATTCAGCGCCAGACACGCGGCCGCCGCTACGGTCGAAAGCACCGCAGGCCGCATGTACCAGACGACGCCGGTTTCGCGCGGGATCGGCGTCACTCCGTAGACCAGACCGCGCAGTTCGGCTTCCGGCCGCGGCCGCGTCGCCAGACTCACCGCGATCGTGACCAGAAAGCAAGCGCTCCAGGCGAAGATCGCAATCCAGAAATTCTGCGCCATCACCGAGGGGAACTCGTGCGCCGCGCCGAGCCATCCGCCTTTCCGCTCGGCCACCGTCAAACCGTGCGTCAGCGCGGCGGCCGCCGTGCCCGCCACCAGTCCGGAGAAGGCGCCGTGGGCCGTCGCCCGCTTCCAAAACATGCCGAGCAGGAAGGTGGCGAACAGCGGGGCGTTGACGAATCCGAAGACCAGTTGCAACAAGTCCATCAGATTGTTGTACAGCGTGGCCAGATAGGCCGCGCCGATCGACAGCAGCGTCCCGGCGATCGTCGTCGCCCGCCCCATCCACAAGTAGTGCGCATCCGGCGCATCCCGGCGGATGTAGCTCTGGTAGATGTCGTAGGTCCAGACCGTGTTGAACGCCGTGACGTTGCCGGCCATGCCCGACATGAACGAGGCCATCAGCGCCGTCAGGCCGACGCCCAGCATTCCTTGCGGATAGAACTGGGCCATCAGCGTCGTGATCGTCTGGTCGTAGTCATAGCCGTCGCCCTTGAGCGGCAACGTGTAACCGGTATTCATTTTCGTCAGGGCCATCGCCGCCAGCCCCGGCAGGATCACCACGAACGGGATGAACATCTTCGGGAAGGCGCCGACGATCGGCGTCAGCCGCGCCGCCGCCATCGAGTCGGCCGCCATGGCGCGCTGCACCACCAGGTAGTTCGTGCACCAGTAGCCGAACGAGAGCACGAAGCCCAGACCGGCGAGGATGCCGAAGACTTCGACGCCCATCGGATTCTGCGCGGGACTGGCGGCATACTTCCAGGAATGCGACCAAGCTTCCGGCAGCCGGCGAGCCATCCCCTCCCAGCCTCCCGCGCGGCGGACGGCGAAGTACGCCAGCGGCGCAAAGCCGAACATGATCAGGAAGAATTGCAAAACCTCGTTATAGATGGCGCTGGTCAGCCCGCCGAGGAAGGTATAAACCAGGACGATCGCCGCCGACAGCAGGATGCTCGCCGTAAAGCTCCAGCCGAGCACGAGCTGGAACAGAAGCCCGAGCGCGTACATCGAAATGCCGGAGGAAAAGATCGTCATCGCGGCGAAGGTGATGGCGTTGAAGGCGCGCGTCTTCTCGTCGAAGCGCAGCTTCAGATACTCGGGCACGCTCCGCGCCTTCGAGCCGTAGTAGAACGGCATCATGAAGACTCCGACGAACAGCATCGCCGGGATCGCGCCCACCCAGTAAAAGTGCGACGTCATGATGCCGTACTTGGCCCCGGAGGCGCACATGCCCACCAGCTCCTGCGCGCCCAGGTTGGTGGCGACGAAGGCGAGGCTGGTGATCCAGAGCTGAACCGAGCGGCTCGACGTCAGAAAGTCCGAGCTGGTGCTCACGCGCCGTTTGAGCAACCAGCCGATGCCGATGACGAAGCCGAAATAGAGCGCCAGGATGAAGTAGTCGACCGCGTGAAGCCTCAAGCCGCCAAGTCTATCAGAACCGCCGCCCGGCCGAGGAGGCGGCGCGGCCGGGCCGCAGGGCGCGGCGAGTTGCCGATAAGAGAACACAAGGGGCGATCCCGTCGCGCCCGAAGGACTCTGGATGACCGCGAAGCTCTTGTGTTCTGCACTGCTGGCCGCCGCCTGCGCGCCGGCTCAGACCGATCTGGCCGAGCTCAGTCTCGAGCAACTCCTCCAGATCGAGGTCACGAGCGCTTCGCGCCGCGAGCAGAAACTCGCGCGGACGCCGGCCGCCGTCTACGTCATCACGCAGGAGGAGATCCGCCGCTCCGGCCTCACCACCGTAGCCGAACTGCTCCGGCTGGCGCCCGGCCTGCACGTGGGCCGGATCAATTCCTCCACTTGGGCGATCAGCGCGCGCGGCTTCAACGGGCGCTTCGCCGGCAAGATGCAGGTGCTCGTCGACGGCCGCAGCGTCTATTCGCCGCTGTTTTCCGGCGTCTACTGGGAGATGCAGGACCTGCTGGTCGACGACATCGACCGCATCGAAGTGATCCGCGGACCGGGCGCGGCCATGTGGGGCGCCAACGCGGTCAACGGGGTCATCAACATCATCACGCGGCCTGCTCGCGACACCCAGGGTGGCCTGGTAGTGGTCGGCGCGGGCAACGTCGAGGATGGCTTCGGCGCCCTGCGCTTCGGCGGCCGGGTGGGCGAGCGGTTCCATTATCGCTTCTATTCGAAGGCGGCGGCGCGCGATCAGATGCTCGCCGTGGGCGGCGCGCCCGCCGGCGACTCCTGGCGCAGCAGCCGCACGGGCGTGCGGGCGGACTGGGACCTGTCCCAACGCGACGCCCTCACCATCGCGGTGGATGCCGGCAGCGGCCGCTACTGGCAACTGGCGAACCTTCCGACCTATGCGCCCCCGGAAACCGACCTGCGGACGCAACTGCGGCGCAGCGCCGCGGCCGGCGCCCTGCTCCGCTGGACGCGCCGGCACCGCTCCGGCGCCGATTCGGCGCTGCAAATCTCCTACGACTGGTATGGCCGCACGGGCGGCCTGCTCGAGGAAACCCGCGGCACGCTCGACCTCGACTACCAGAACCGGCGCCGGCTGGGGCGCCGGCACGACCTGATGTGGGGCGTCGGCTACCGCGAGAGTTCGGACACGGGCCCGCAACACGATTACCTCCGGCTGTCGCCGAGGCGCGAAACGCTGCGTCTCTACAGCGGCTTTCTCCAGGATGAGGTCGAGTTGCGGCGCGACCGGCTCTGGCTCGAGCTCGGCGCGCGGCTGGAGAGGAACCACTTCACCGGGCTGGAAGTCCAGCCCACGGCGCGCCTGCTCGCCGAACCCGTCCCGGGACAAGTGTTTTGGGCCGCCGTCTCGCGCGCCGTCCGCACGCCGTCCCGCGGCGATCACCACGCTGAAAGCTGGATCGCCTCGCTGCCGCCGGCCTCCGGCCTGCCGCCGCAAACGCTCCACGTGTTTCCCAGTCCGGGTTTCGACTCCACAACCGTCCTGGCCGCCGCGGCAGGCTACCGCGGCCGCTTGACTCACCGCGCCACCCTGGATGTCGCGCTGTTTCGCAACCGCTACCGCAGCCTGCGCTCGGGCGAACTCGGCCAGCCGGTGCTCAGCTACGTAGGCGTTCCTCAT
>JBBIMZ010000371.1:464-4496 GCA_037444135.1 Solibacteraceae bacterium | reverse complement strand
AGCTGTACGCGCGTTGCCGGGCGCTGATCCTGCCCGGGGAGGACGATTTCGGGCTGGCGCCGGTCGAAGCGCTCGCCTCCGGCAAACCGGTGGTGGCGCTGGGGCGGGGCGGAGTTCTCGAAAGCGTTCCGCGGGAGACGCCCTTCGGTGGGGTGTTTTTCCAGCAGACCGAAGCCGAGGCGCTGGGCGCGGCCGTGCGCGAGCTGGAGGCGCGCTACAAAGAGATCGATCCGGCGGCGCTTCAGGCCCATGCGGCGCGGTTTTCCGAAGAAGAATTTCTGCGGCGCATGCGGGCGGTGGTGGAACGCGGCGGAGCGGAGCAGCGAACCTGAGCGTAGGAGGTCAACCGATGGGGCAAGTCGTCTATCGTTCGGCGGTGCGGATAGAGCCTGTGGCGGGGCCGGTCCGGAGAGCCTATCTGCCGGGAGAAACTGAGCCGGTCATCTTCGGCGTCCACGGGGCGATTGCGGAACATTACCAGGTGGCGCCGGACGCCTTTCCGCCCCGCGCGACGACGATCGATTACGTGGTGGCGGCGGCGGCCGGCTGACTCACCGGGACCTTCCGAGGCGCGCTGGAGGCGCGTCAAATCCAGGCCGGCGCCGGGCGCTTGGTCGGGGAGGCCGAAGGCGAAGTCGAGCTGAGCGAGGATCGCGTCCTGATTCTGCGCCGGATCCACGTGAGGCTGCGGCTGCGCGTGCCGGAGAGCCAACGCGAAACAGCGGTGCGCGTGCACGGGTTCTTTCGAGACAAGTGCCCCGTGTATCGCTCGCTCAAGGAGGCGGTTGCGATCACCACTGAGCTGGTGCTCGAAGCCGGGGGCCCGGAGGAAGATTCCCCCCAGGCGTAACCGGATCCTCGCCGAAGGCGAACGAAAAATCGAGGCGATGACCCCCGGATCGACCACTCACGCCCGGCCGCGGGAGGACCTCCACAACGAGCAGGAACTTCGCGCATTGATGGTGCGCTATCAGGCCGGCGAAGGCGAAGCGGTCGAGGCGCTGGTGGCGCGCCTTTCGCCGCCGTTGCTGCGGTATCTGGGCGGCCCGTTTGTGGACCGGAGCGATGCCGAGGACTTGCTGCAAGACTGCTGGCTGCGGATCCACCGGTCGCGCCACACCTACCGGCCGAGCGAGCCGGTGCTGCCCTGGATTTTCGCGATCGCGCGGCACACGCGTCTCGACGGGTACCGCCGGCGCCGGCGCATCCAGTCCCGCGAAGTTGCCCCGGCGGGCGTGTTGGCCGAGTTTTCAGCGGCGGCTCCGCCCGACGGGGGGATGGCCGAGGTTTCGCGGTTGCTGGCGGCGCTGCCGGAGAGCCAGCGGGAAGTGATTTGGATGCTTAAAGTGTCCGGGATGAGCCTCGAGGAGGTGGCGCGGGCGACCTCCTCGACGGTCGGGGCGATCAAGCAGAAAGCGCACCGGGCCTACGAAAAGCTGCGCAAGGTGCTGGAGAAGGAACGAATCCGTGACCGCAAAACGAACTCTCGCGTGCAAGCAGGTTGACGGCGAACTCGATTCTGTCTTCGGGGCGCCGGTGGGCTCGCTCTCGGAGCCGGCGCGGCGCCATCTGGCCGAGTGCGAGCGCTGCCGCGAGCTCTATGAATGGCTGTTGCGGGCGCCGGCGCGGCTCGACCCTTCGCCGGAAGTCTGCTCCCGGATCCGGCAGGCGCTGGCCGCTTCTTTGGCCCCGGTGACGCCCCTGCCGCCGGCGCGCGTCACGGCGGCGCGGCTGGCTGCCCTGTTCGTGTTTTTCCTGGTGGGAATGCTCGCGGTGATGGGCGCCGGGGGCGTGGACCGGATGACGCAGTTGCAGATCCTGGCCATGAGCGGAGTGCTGGCCGGCGGCGTGGCGCTGCTCTCGCTGTCGCTGGCATGGCAGATGAGGCCGGGAAGCCGGCACCGCGTGGCGGTGGAGGCGGGGGTCTGCCTGCTGAGCCTCGCGGTGCTGCTCGCGATGGCGCTGCTGTTTCCGTGGCGCTGGCCGGAGGCCTTCTTCCGGCAAGGGTGGATGTGCGGCCTCATGGGCGCCGGCGCGGCGGCCGCCCCCGGGGCGATTCTGTTCTGGCTGATGATCCGGCGTGGATCGCCGTTGTCGCTGACCCGGTTCGGGGCGACGCTCGGCGCGATGGCAGGCCTGCTGGCCGTGGCGGTGCTTCAGTTCGAGTGCCGCCAGCAAGAAGCCTGGCACCTGCTGGCCTGGCACGGCGGCGTGCTGGTGGCCTCGGTCGCGGCCGGAGCCGCAGCCGGGCGCCTGGCCGAATTGCGGCGCGCCCGTCGTAACCGCCCGCGAGCCGCCGGCGAATGAACGAGAGAAAGAAAACGCCGGGCCCCGGACGGGCGCCCACACAGGAGGTTGTGAATGAAGATCGCTGCCTGGATTTTCAGCCGGCTGGCGCTCGCCGCCGGCTGCGCTTGCGCCGTTTCCGCCGCCGATGTCGAGGGCATTCTGATCGACAAGATGTGCTCGATGAAGGCGCAAAAGGAGGGCCAGAGCGCCGCCCAGATGCACACCCGCGATTGCGCCCTGATGCCCGACTGCCAAAAGAGCGGATACGGCGTGTTCACCGCCGACGGCAAGTTCCTGGCTCTCGATGAGGCGGGGAACGAGAAAGCGGTGAAGGCTCTCAAAGCGTCGAAGAAGAAAGACAACCTGCGCGTGAAGGTAACGGGGGAGCTTCAGAGAGATACGCTCAAAGTCTCCGAGCTGAAGCTGCTGTGAGGGGGCGGCGGCCGGAGCCGGCGACTGTATAATAAGCCGACATGGCGAATCCCTTGTCGGCTCCGGCCGTTCCAGCCCAAGGCACCGCGGGGCGCCGGCGCTTTGCCGCCGCGGCGTTTCTGATGCAGCTTTGTCTCGGCGTGCTCTACGCCTGGAGCGTGTTTCGCACGCCGTTGGCGGCGCTGCACGGCTGGTCAAAGGCCGAAACGATCGCGCCGTACCGCTACTCGCTGCTGTTTTTCACTCTCGGCATGATCGTGGCCGGCTTCTGGCAAGACCGCAAAGGCCCGCGCGTGGTGGCGAGTGCGGGAGGGCTTCTGCTGGCGCTCGGCTGCCTGCTGGCGGCGTTTCTCGGCGATAGCGTCGGCGGGCTGATTCTGGCTTACGGCGTCATCGGGGGCCTGGGTGTCGGTTTCGCCTACGTGACGCCGATCGCCACGTGCGTCAAATGGTTTCCCGATCACCGGGGCGCGATCGCCGGCTTCGCGGTGATGGGCTTCGGCGCGGGGCCGTTGCTGTTCGGCCCGTTGCTGGAGCGTCTGATCGGATCCGAGCCTGCGCTCTATGCGGCGACGATCCCGCGGACGTTCCTGACGATCGCGGCGATCTTCGGCGTCTGCGTGATCGGCACGGCGCAGATCTATCGCGTGCCGCCCGCCGGCTGGCGCCCTCCAGGGTGGACGCCGCCGGCGGCCTCGGCGGCCCGCAGAGGAGAGTTCCACCCGGGCGAGGGGCTGCGCACGTGGCAGTTCTGGATCCTGTGGCTGGTCTACTTCCTGGGCGCTTCGATCGGCCTGACGGCGATCGGCGAGGCGGCGCCGTTCCTGACGGAGGCGGCCAAGGCCGGGGCGTTCCTTTCGCCCGGCGCCGCGCTGGGCGTCACGAGCATCTTTAACGGCGCAGGCCGGTTGTTCTGGGGCGCTCTTTCGGACCGGTTGGGACGCAAAGGCGCTGCGGCCCTGATGTTCGGGCTGTACATCCTCGCCTGCCTGTTCGTGCTGCGTGGCGCGGCGGGCTTCACTGCCGGCCTTGTGGGGCTGTCGATGATCGGCTTCGCCTACGGCGGGTTTCTGGCGCTGATGCCCTCCTTCACCGCCGATTATTTCGGTTCGAAGAGCCTCGGGGCGAACTACGGCCTGCTGTTCACCGCTTGGGGGCTCTCCGGATTCTTCGTTCCAGGACTGTTCGCGGGCGTGCTCGACCGCGCGCGGCTCGCGGGGGCGACGCCGGCCGGCTACGATCAGATCTTCCTGATTCTGGCCGTCCTGGCCGCCGCGGGAACCGCCGCCGTACTCGTTCTGCGCAGGCCGC
>JBBIMZ010000371.1:0-454 GCA_037444135.1 Solibacteraceae bacterium | reverse complement strand
GTACGAGGGTAACTGGCAACTGCTACATCCGGGCAAGAAGATGGCGGGCCGCGTTGTAACGGCACAGTTTATGCCGATCCGTCCGGATGTGAACGAGGTGATCGACGAACAGATGAAGGCGCGGAATCCGCTCGGCGACCGGGGGCAGGGGCGGGAAGTCCGTGTAGGCGCCCATGTGATACCAGTAAGCGCAGGAGTAGAAATTGTCCGCGCGGTGATTGGCGTGCCCGTGCTCCATCGTGTGTTTGAGATAACGGGTGAAGGTCACCGGATTGTCGCCGTGGAAGCGATAGCACAGGTAGCGGCCTCCGGTGCGCTCGGGAAGCTGGATGAACTGCGCGCCGTACATATGATGCGCGAAGGCGCGCGCCCCCTCGCGGCCGCCGAAGTTCCAACTGCCGAGAAAATAGTCCTCCGAGCCGGTACCGACGATGGCGGGCTTGGCTTCGTCGTC
>JBBIMZ010000370.1:0-4496 GCA_037444135.1 Solibacteraceae bacterium | reverse complement strand
GCGTGCCGACATCGAAGGAAATGGTGCGGATGAGAGGACTTGAACCTCCACGGGGATTACCCCACAACGACCTCAACGTTGCGCGTCTGCCAGTTCCGCCACATCCGCACATCTGACAGTTTCCAGCGACTCACTGCTTCGGTGGCGCCGGTTTCGCCGGAGCCCCCTTCTCGCCCGGAGGCGGAGGGAGCTCGAGCGGGATTGTCTTGGAGGGTCCGCCGCCTTCAGGCGTGATCGTCACCGAGGGTTGTCCGGCCGGGGCGCCCTGCGGCAGCGGCTGAGCTTGCGAGCCCGTCTTCTCGAGAACCGTCGAAGTCGCCCCTCCGCGGCGTGTCGCCGAGATCGCTAGCGTGAGCGAGGTGGCCATGAACAGCGCCGCCGCGACGCGCGTGGCTTTTGACAGCACCGTCGCCGAACCGCGCGGGCCGAACGCCGTCTGCGAACCCATCCCACCGAAGGCGCCCGCAAGATCCGCCGCCTTGCCGCTTTGCAGCAGCACGACGATGATCAGGAAGAAACAGATCAGCACGTGCAATATCGTCAGCAGAACGATCATAAGCCAGGCGGCGGAGTCCGCCCAGCTATTATTCTACTACAGGCGCTCCTCAGGGTTCCCACTCGAAGTAGGAGGCGTAGCCTCCGCCCATGTTGCGCGCCAGCCAGAGCCGGTACTCCCGGCTGGCCGTCCGTGTCACCTGGCGTTGCCGTACAGGTTCGATGTTGGTGTACACCAGCAGCGCGGGGGCGCCGCCCGGGCCTTTTCCGATGCAAATGACCTCGTCGCGGTAGTCGCCCGCCAGGTCGGCGGTCATCGGGCAACTGCCGCCATCGCCTTCGTTCGGCGGCGGGAGCGCCAGTGGTTGGACTCCGCTGCCGTCAAACCGGCCGATCTGTCTCCCATCGCCGGTGATCAATTCCCGCGTCGCATTGCCGGTCCAGTTGACCGGCCGCCAGCCGCGCGGAAACGGGTTCATCAGGATCTTCCCGCCGGCGGCGAACAGCACGAGATCTTCTGCGGCGTGGCCGTCGCGGTTGGTCAGCATCTCCATGCCCGGAGAGCCGTCCCAGATGTCGGCCACCCAGCCTGTATGGGCGTGGACCCACCGCGGATCGTCCTCCCGGTTCACCTTCCAGATCACGCGTCCCGTCCTCGCGTCCACCAGATATGCGCCCGCGTGAACGTTGCTTTCGACGGCATAAAACACCTGCCGCTCCTTCGACCCCGGCAGGATGTGTTTGATCGCCACGATATCGGGGTGTTCGCGGTACAGCGCCCAGCGAAGTTTGCCGTCCGGGCCGAGGAGCATCGTGCCGTTGAAGACCTCGTCGCGGCCGTCGCCGTCGACGTCGGCGATATCGATGTGGTGCGAGCCGCTGCCGTTGGTCTCCGCGAAGCTCTCGTAGGTCCAGAGCCGGTTGAGGTCCGCATCATAGGCGTCGAGGACCTCGTTTTCGTACAGGCCCGTCTGGGTCACGATCGCCGGCCGCCGGCCGTCCAGGTAGGCGATCGATAGGTGCACGCGCGTCGAGGATTTGGCAAAATCGGAGACCATCTTCCGCCAGGGCGTCCGGCGCAGGAGCTGGCCGGTCATGCCGTCGAGCACCGCCAGAAACAGTTCGCCGTCCTGCTCGACCTGCGCGATCACCTCGTCTTTGCCGTCACCGTCGAGATCGAACACCGCCACCGGGACGTTGTTCGCATTGCCGAAGCAGAGTGCGTGGCTGACCAGCGGGCGGCGCCAGAGTTGCCGCCCGTAGCTGGTGAAGGCCTCGAGTTCGACCGGCACGCCGGGGTCGCGCGACATTTCCCGAATGCCGTTGTCAAGCCGGAGCACCACGTCGAAGCGCCCGTCGCCGTCCAGCTCGCCGAAGACCGGGACGAAACCGCCCTGGCGCGGTGTGGGCTCGATCAGCATGATCCGGCCGCTGCGCTCCGCGCCGAGGTCGACGCCCGCCCATTCCGACGGGGGCCCTTCGCGCCCAGCCTCGACGGGCCGCACGCGGTAGTAGACGCGTCCGCTCTTTGGGGCGGCGCGATCCAGGAAATTGGTGGAATCCGTCACCGGCGCCTCGGTCACGCGGACGCCGGCGGCGTCGGTGCGCGGCGAGCGATAGACATGGAATCCGGCGCGCGGCGAATCGCCGGGCAGCCACTGCCAGCTCAGATAGACTGCCCCCTGTCCGGCCGGGGCCGCCACCAGCCGCCGCGGCTGCCGCGCAAAGTGGGTGGCTCCCGGCGGCTGGCGCACCAGGCGGAAGCCGATGTCGGGGTGGCGGATGCCGGAGGAGGCCCCGCCGAAGACTCCGCAGCGCAGGTAGTACTCGCCCCGGGCCCACGAGCCCCCGGCCAGCGCCGTCTCCCGCTCCACCGGATCCATCACGCGATAGACAAAACGGTTGACGGCCAGATCAGGGTAGCGGTCCACCATCTGCCAGACGTTGCCCGCCATGTCGTAGAGCCCCCACGGATTCGGAGGGTGAGACTTGACCGGCTGGAGGTAGCGCCGCCACTCGGCGAACGTGCGCCGGCCTTCGGGGTCATAGTTGGCCTTTCCGGAGGGGCTTTCATCGCCCCAGGGATAGCGCGCCGTGGCCGAACCGGCTCGCGCGGCGTACTCGAACTCGGCCGCGGTCGGCAGCCGCAAGAGGCGCCCTTCCCGTTCCGAGCGCCACCGGGCGTAAGCCGCTGCCTCGAAGCGGTTCACGAAGACCACCGGATGCTCCTCCATGCCCGCCGGGATCGCGCCGCCGGTCCAGTGCAGCGGCGCCGGCCGGCCGGTCGCCTGGACGAACTCATGGTATTCGCGGTTCGTCACCGGGTGTATTTCGATTTCGAAATCGTCGACCCGCACTTCGGGGTTGCCGGGCATCGGCCCGCCCCGGACCAGGACATACTCGGCCGCGGGCGCGGCCGCGGCCAGCAAACTTACAAGCGCTTTGAGCCTCATTGCGCCAGCAGCGTACCAACTGATCCGGCGCGCCGCAACCGCCCGAGGCGCGCTTGTTATCATGTGCGTGGAATGGAGCGCCTGCCGTCGATCGTCATCGTCGGCCGGCCCAACGTCGGCAAGTCCACCCTGTTCAACCGCATCTTGGGAAACCGCAGGGCTATTGTCGGCGATGAGCCGGGCATCACGCGCGACCGGATCCGCGGCGTGGCCGAGCACCAGGGCAAGCGGTTCGAACTCATCGACACCGGCGGCCTGTTTCCCGACGAAGACGGCATCATCCCGAGCGAGATCTTCAAGCAGGCGCGCCTGGCCCTCGAGCAAGCCAGCCAGGTGGTCTTCCTCGTCGATGGCAGAAGTGAACTCACCGCCGCCGACCGCGAGCTGGCGGCCCTGCTCCGCCGCCTCGGCAAGCCGGTCACCGTGGCGGTGAACAAGATCGACGTGCCCAAGCGCGAAGTGCTGGCGCAGGAGTTTTACGAACTCGGCTTCGACGCCCTGTTCCCCGTCTCGGCCGAGCACCGGTACGGCGTCGACGAGCTGCTCGATCACCTCACGCGCGACTTCGAGCGCACGGAAGCCGCCGCGCCCGAGCCGGCCCTGCGCATCAAGGTCGCCATCATCGGCCGGCCGAACGTCGGCAAATCGACGCTGCTCAATGCGCTCGTCGGCGAGGAGCGCACGATCGTTTCGCCCGTGCCGGGCACGACGCGCGATGCGGTCGACGAGAGCCTTGTGCGCGACGGCGTCGAGTACGTCTTCGTGGACACGGCGGGCATCCGCCGCAAGGGCCGGACAAAGCTGATGGCCGAAAAGCTCAGCGTGGTGATGGCGCGGCGGCACATCCGCCTGGCCGACGTCGTGCTGCTGGTGCTCGACGCCGCCGAGGGCGTCGTCGGGCTGGATGCCACTATCGGCGGCTATGCGCACGAAGGCGGCCGGGCCGTCGTCATCTGCGTCAACAAGTGGGACGCTGCGCCGAACAAGGACAAGGCTGCTTTTCTCGAAGCCATCCGGACCCAGATGAAGTTCCTCGAATACGCTCCCGTGGCCTTCCTGGCCGCCCGGACGGGCGCCGGCGTGGCGCAACTGTTCGGCCTCATCCGCCGCGGCTATGAAGCCGCTTCCCGGCGCATCCCCACCGCCGAACTGAACCGCTTTTTGACCTCCCTCGAGCTTCCGGCGGAGCTCAAGGCGCGCTATTTGACGCAGGTGGGCGTGCGCCCGCCGACCTTCGTGCTGTTCACCGGCAGCGGCCGCGAACTGCACTTTTCCACCGAGCGCTTCCTCATCAACCAGTTGCGCGAGCGGTTCGGCTTCGCCGGCACGCCCATCGTCGTCAAGGCGAAGAAAAAGCCGGAACGGCGGGGCTCGTCCGGCATATAATACAATTGTCCGGTGAAATGTTCGCGGACGTTCTGTGGAAAAGCAGGGAGTGCGGCGGCCAGAGTGCGCCATCGGCTCGCCCTGCGATCCACAGCCGGAACGCGGCGCCCGAGCCGGGCTTTTGCAGAGGCTAACCGGCTCTGCCGGCTGCCCCGGCGATTT
>JBBIMZ010000369.1:0-4499 GCA_037444135.1 Solibacteraceae bacterium | reverse complement strand
GTTATTGCTGGTCATTGTCCAGCACTGGCTGATCACTCCCGAACTGCTTTTGCTCGGAAAATCGATTGAATTTGTGTCCGGCGGGGAGTTCAGCATGGATCGCGTGCGCTTTCAGAGTTACCACCGCACGTATTCGGCGCTCGAAATCTTGAAGATGGCGCTGGCCGCCGGCTTGTCGGTGCGGCTGTTAATTTACCGGAACCGGCGGCGGAGGTTCCGCGAGCAAATCGACGCGGTCCACCACGCCGATCACAGCGGCGTCAATCGGTGACTGGGTGCCCCGGCCCACGCTCGTCATGGCGCTGAAGCCCTCCGTCGTGACCAGCACCTGGTCGCCCAATCCCGCGTCGACGGCATCGAGCGCGACCAGCACCGGGCCGAGCGGGGAGCCGTCCAGCTGAAGCGGCTGCACCAGCAGCGCCTTACGCTCCTCGTGCGAGGGGTGCTTGCGCGTCGAGACGATCTCGCCGATGACGCGTCCGATCAGCATGGCGAGACCGCCCCGGCCAGGTGCATCTCGTCGACGATCGCCACAATGGTGTTGTCGGAAACGACTTCCTGGGGCAGGAACGCGAAGCTCGCCTCGCGCCCGCGACACCAGTAGACCAGCTCGCCGGCGCCCGCCGAACGCGTCGCGTCGGCGCAAACGATCGGCGGACCTGTCGGCGCCCCGTCAGGGTTGCACGGCTGAACCAGCAACAGGCGCTGGCCTTCGAGCGTCGGGCTCTTGACCGTGGACCAGACGCGGCCGATAACCTTGCCGAGCTGCATCGCCTTCACCCGTCGTCCAGGCTCAAGCTGTCGACGATGCCGACGATGGCGGTGTCCACCGGCCGATCTTTGCACCCTTCGGCCATGCGCGCCGAACTGCCGGAGACCGCGATCACCGTTTCGCGATAGCCGGCGCTGACCGTGTCGACGGCGACCACGTAGCCGGGCTGGTCCTCCCCCTTGGGGGAAACCGGCTTTAAAATCAACAGCTTCTTGCCTTCGAGCCGCGGATCTTTGCGGGTGGCGACCACGCTGCCCACCACGCGAGCCAGGATCATGAGCCCCCCTTGGCGCGGCCCGGCTCAGGCATCGCCGGTTTGCGATTTGCCGATCGGGAGAACATCTTCCAGGCTCGGATGCGGGCGCGGGATCACATGCACGGCGACGAGTTCGCCCACGCGGCGGGCAGCGGCGGCGCCGGCGTCGGTGGCGGCGCGAACGGCGGCGACATCGCCGCGGACGAGGGCGGTGACGTAACCGGAACCGATTTTCTGCCAGCCGACCAAAGTCACTTTGGCCGCCTTCACCATGGCGTCGGCGGCCTCGATCATGGCCACCAGACCCCGGGTTTCGATCATTCCTAGCGCTTCACCCATTCAACCTCCAACACTCGTCGGATCAAGAGATTCCGGTCGCCCGCAGGGCGGCGCTCACCAGTCCGATCAGCTCCTCGCGCGTCAGGACCAGCTGCTCGGGGGCGCCGACCTCCTCGGCGGCCACCGGGCAACCCGGCTCGCCGCCGGCCCGCGCTTTAACGCCATAGCGGGTGCGCGAACTCAACAGCTTTTCCACCTCCGCTTTCGGCAGGACGCGCGCCCCGCCGAGCAGCTCCGCCACCAGTGCGATCCGGGCGTAGTGCTCGACGGTCTCCATCTTGAAAAACGCTTTGTAGACATCCTCACCGTAGCAGACCGCGCCGTGGTTTGCCATCAGCAGAGCGTCGTATTTGGGAATGAGCGGCAGCATCGGCTCGGTCAGCGCGGACGTGCCGGGCAGGCCGTAAGGGGCTAGCGGCACACAGCCCAGCCCGATGATCACTTCCGGCAGGAGGGCCTCGTTGAGGGCGCGGCCGGCCGTGGCGAAGCCGGTGGCCACCGGCGGATGGGCGTGGACCACGGCGCGGACGTCGGGGCGCAGCCCGTAAATCGTCAGGTGCATGGCGATCTCCGAGGTGCGCTCCTTCTGGCCCTGGAGCTTGCGCCCCTCCATGTCGCAGATGATCAGGTCGTCCGGCTGCATCATCCCCTTGCTGACGCCCGTGGGCGTGCAGAGCACGCGCTCGGCGTCCAGCCGGACGGTGATGTTGCCGTCGTTGGCGGCCACCCACCCTTTCTGGTACACGAGGCGCCCGACGTCGACGATATCCTGTCGCAGCTCGCGTTCCGTCTTGGGCATCCGAAAAGACCGATTGTAGCAGAGCCGAGCGCAGATGTATCCGGCGCGCGAAGGCCGCGCATCTAACAAGCGGGCATGTTTGTGCGGAGAGAGCCCGCCAAGGCTGCGATATACTGAAAACAAGCATCCCGTGGGGAGGAATGGAATGGCCCGATCGTTGCTGCTGACCGGTTCGATGATCCTGGCCGGCGCTCTAGCGGGCGGATTTTTCGGTCCGGGACTGCCGGGCGTGGCCGCTGCCTCCGGCGAGGACGAGATCAAGCGCAGCCTGATGACGTTCACCCGGATCTATGACGTCGTCGAGCGGAATTTCGCCGACCGCGTCGATCCGGACACGGCCATCTACAATGGCGCCATTCCCGGGATGCTCCGAAGCCTGGATCCCCACTCCAGCTTCTTCGATCCCCGCGAGTTTCAGCTCCTGCGCGACGACCAAAAAGGTCACTACTACGGCGTTGGCATGTGGGTGGCCGGCCGGGGCGGCAAGACCGTCGTCATTATGCCGTTCACCGGCTCGCCGGCTTACAAGGCTGGGATCCGGCCCGGCGCCATCATCCTGGAAGTGGACGGCAAGAGCACCGAAGGGTTGAACACCAACCAGGTGGCCGACATGCTCAAAGGGCCGAAGGGAACTCCGGTGAAAGTGACGATCGGCCGCGAAGGCCGGCCGGATCCGCTGGTGTTCGACATCGTCCGGGATGAGATCGCTCGCAAGAGCGTCAGCGAGGCTTTCTATCTGCGCGACGGCATCGCCTACCTGAGCATCGAGCAGTTCAACGAGAACACCTCGCACGAGGTCGAGGAGGCCCTCGAGAAACTCGACGAGAGCCGCATTCAGGGCCTGATTCTCGATCTTCGCCAGAATCCGGGCGGCCTGCTCAACGAAGGCGTGGCCGTCGCCGGCCGGTTCTTGCGCAAAGGCCAGGTCGTAGTGAAGCACCGCGGGCGGACGTCGCCCGAAAAGCCTTATCCGGCGCGGCGGGGCAACGGCGGGCGCGAATACCCGATGGTGGTGCTGGTGGACCGCTATTCGGCGTCGGCGGCCGAGATTGTGGCCGGCGCGCTTCAGGACCACGACCGCGCCTGGATCCTCGGCGAAAACACCTTCGGCAAGGGGTTGGTGCAGACCGTCTACCCGCTTTCAGAGAATACCGGCCTGGCGTTGACGACGGCCCGCTACTACACACCCAGTGGCCGCCTGATCCAGCGCGACTACGCCAACAAGTCCTTCTTCGACTACTACTACCGTAAGGATCTGGACGGCAAGAATCCGCTCGACGTGAAAATGACCGACAGCGGGCGCACCGTCTACGGGGGCGGCGGCATCGCCCCGGACGAGAAGTTCACCGAGCCGCCGGCCAACGACTTTCAGCGGAGGCTGAACCGCCGCTACGCCTTCTTCTATTTCACCGCCAAGTACTTCGGCACGCACAGCACAAAGCTGCCGAAGAACTGGGTGCCGGATCAGGCGGTGCTCGATGAGTTCCGAAGCTTCCTCCAGCGCGAAGGCATCGAGTATACCGAGGCGGAATTCGCCGAGAACCTGGAATGGATCCGGCGGCAACTGCGCCGCGAAATGTACATTACGGCCTTCAGCATCGACGAATCGCGGCGGATGATGATCGAGACCGACCCGGCGGTGCTGAAAGCGGTCGAAGCGCTGCCGAAAGCCCAGCAACTTCTTGAGAACGCCAAGAAGGTGCTGGCTCAGCGCAAGAGCCAGGACGGGGAATAAGACGGGTTTTTGAAATCGCCTGAGATAGCCCGCCCGCAGATCGCGGTCCTCGACACAGGAGGCCAGTACTGTCATCTGATCGCGCGGCGCATCCGTGAGCTCGGGGTCTACGCCGAGGTGCTCGCCGCCGATACGCCGCCGGAGCGCTTGCAGGGGCTTCGGGGCGTGGTCATCTCCGGCGGGCCGAGCAGCGTCTACGACCCCGGCAGTCCTTCGGTCGATGCCGCCATCTTCTCGGGCGAGCGGCCCGTTCTCGGCATCTGCTACGGGATGCATCTGATGGCGCAACTGCTCGGCGGAGCCGTCGAGAAGGCTGACCGCGGCGAGTTCGGGCTGGCGTACCTGGACATCGACGAGCCGGACATGCTCTTTGAGGGGTTAGGCCCCCGCGAGCAGATCTGGATGAGCCATCGCGACGCCGTCGCGGCCCTGCCTGGAGGATTTCGCGTCCTCGGCCACACCGACACCTGTCCGGTCGCGGCGATGGGCGACGAGCGCCGCCGGCTCTACGGCGTCCAGTTTCACCCGGAGGTCCGGCACACCGTCCATGGGCGGGAGATTCTCGCCAATTTTCTCTTTCGCGCGTGCGGCTGCGAGC
>JBBIMZ010000368.1:1538-4499 GCA_037444135.1 Solibacteraceae bacterium | reverse complement strand
CGGCGTGCTCGCCGCTCCCGCTCTTTCCCTGGTGGCGCAACCGGGCATGAAGAAGACCGTCGCCGCCATCGTCACCATGTACACGGACGATCAGCGGCTCAAATCGCACGCCTCGGTCATCGTGGGGCGCCTGCTCGAGGGGTATCGCCCGAACGGGGTGTTCACCGAGCCGCGCACGCGCGTCGTCTCCATGTACACCGACCAGGTGCCGGAAAACGACCTGAGCCGAAGCCTGGCTCAAAAACACGGCTTTCAGATTTTCCCCACCGTCAAAGACGCCCTGACGCTGGGCGGCGACCGGCTGGCGGTCGATGCCGTCTGCTTCGTCGGCGAGCACGGCGATTACCCCTGGAATGAACGCCGCCAGAAGCTCTACCCGCGTTTCGAGCTGATGGAGCGCATCATCGAAGTCTTCCGCCGCACGGGCCAGACCGCGCCGGTGTTTTGCGACAAGCACCTCTCCTATTCGTGGCTGAAGGCCAAGGAGATGTACGAGTGGTCGCGCGAGCTCGGCTTCCCGTTCATGGCGGGCTCCTCGATTCCAGTGACGGTGCGATTTCCCGAGCTCGAGATCCCCTACGGCGCGCGGATCGAGGGCGCCGTGGTTCTGGGCTACGGGGATTTCGACGCCTACGGTTTCCATACGCTCGAGGCGCTCCAGTGCATGGTCGAGCGGCGCGCCGGCGGAGAAACCGGGATCCGGGCGGTCGAGTGGCTCGAAGGCGACGCCGTCTGGCGCTGGCGCGATTCGGCCGAAGGTCGCTGGAGCGTGCCGCTGCTCAAGGCGGCGCTCGGCGTAACGCCGTCGGCCAAACCGGGCCGGCCCGAGGAGAATGTCAAGGATCCGGTGGCGTTTCTGCTCGAATACGACGACGGCCTCCGCGCCGTGGCCTACATGCTCAACGGCCACATTGCGAGCTGGAGTTTTGCCGCTGCGCTCGCCGGGCGCCGCGAACCGGTCGCCACTCACTTCGGCTTCCCCAAACGCGACCAGGGACGGCCGCTCGCTCACTTCGACGGCCTGGTTCATTGCGTCGAAGAGCTGTTCGTCACCGGCAAGCCTTGCTATCCGGTGGAGCGCACGCTGCTGACCACGTGCGCGCTCTCGGTGCTGTTCGAATCGCGGGCCTGGAAGAGGCGTCTCGAGACGCCCGAGCTGCGCATCGCCTACCGGGCGCCGCAGAACACTTATTTTCAGCGGGCCTGAGGCGGTGCATGAGGAGGCTCCGGCACATCGCCGCGCTCGCCGGGCTCGCGCTGCCGGTCACTGCCGGCGGCCCCGGGCCGCAGCCTCACGCCGTCGCGTTCGTCCGCGAGCGCGACCGGCTCCAGGTGCTACTTGCCGGCAAGCCGTTCACCAGCTTCCACTACGGCGCCCGCTGGAGCAAACCGTTTCTCCATCCGGTCCGCTCCGCGTCCGGAATCGTGATCTCGCGCGGCTTTCCGCTGGAGCCGCGCGAGGGTGAAAGCGCCGATCACCCGTGGCACCGTGGCATTTAATACGGCCACGGCGACATCAACGGATTCGATTTCTGGCGCGAGCCGGCGCCGGAAAAAACCGGCCGGCTGGCGCTCGGCCCTGATCGGCGGAGTGCGGATCGGCGTGGCGCTGATGGATCACCCGGCTAACTTCCGCCATCCGACCACATGGCACGCCCGCGGATACGGCCTGTGCTCGGCGAATCCGTCCGGGCTGGCCAGCTTCACCGGCGACAAGAGCAAGTACGCTGCGCACACGCTCTCGGACGTCGAGAAGCTCCGATTCCGCTATCTCATCTTGATCCACGAGGGAGACTTCGACGCCGGCGCCGTCGAACGCTGGTACGCCGAATTCGCCGAACCTTGACGCGGCGCGCCCGGTCAGCGCGCCGCCGCTCTCACCCCTGCTCGAGGAACTCAACCAGCGCCACGGCGTTGTTGCGCTCGCGGTCCGCGGCGGCGAACAGGAGCGTGACGGCGCCGCCCCGGGCGCGAGTGCGGATCTCTTCGAGCGCCGCCTTGCGGTCCTCCAGCTCGCGGTGATAGCGCCGCTTGAACTCCGGCCAGCGTGACGGCTCATGCCCGTACCACTTGCGGAGCGCGTCGCTCGGCGCCGCCTCCCGGAGCCAGAGATCGACGCGCGCCTGCTGCCGGCTCAAACCCCGCGGCCAGAGGCGGTCCACCAGAATGCGGAAGCCGTCGGCCGGCTCCGGCGGGTCATAGACGCGCTTGACGCGAATCATGCCTTACGGGCGCCGGTAGTAGGCGGCATTGATCTCGGTGAAGTGCGCCCACTTCTCCGGCAGATCGTCGAGCGCGAAGATCGCCGAAACCGGACAGACCGGCACGCACGCGCCGCAGTCGATGCACTCCTCCGGATGGATGTACAACTGGGGTTCCTTCTCGAAATCCGGCTCGTCCTTCCTGGGATGGATGCAATCGACGGGGCAGGCGTCGACGCAGGCCGTGTCCTTGACGTTGATGCAGGGTTCCGCAATGACGTATGCCATAAGCCCGAAAAGAGATAAACTAAATATATGTTAACACGGCCGGACGTTGAAAGCAATATCCGGTTTATTTCTTTCACCGCGGGAGCCTGATGCATCTGACCGCTCAAGCCGACTACGCCCTGCGGAGCCTGATGTTTCTGGCGGTGCGGGAGGCGCGCCGCGCCACCATCCCCGAGATGGCGCGTCACTACGGCATCTCCCGGGGACACCTGATGGTGCTCATCCGGCGCCTCGGCACGCTGGGCTTCGTCGAGAATACGCGCGGGCGGGGCGGCGGGGTGAGGCTGGCGCGGCCGGCCGCCGAGATCCGTATCGGCGATGTCATCCGCGCGATGGAGCCTCACTTCCGGCTGGTGGAGTGCTTCGACTCCCGCTCGGACCGCTGCCTCATCAGCCGCCTCTGCCGCCTGCGCGCGGTTCTCGACGAGGCGCTGGCGGCGTGGCTGGCGGTGCTCGACAACTACACGCTGGC
>JBBIMZ010000368.1:0-1528 GCA_037444135.1 Solibacteraceae bacterium | reverse complement strand
GAACGGCTGGCGAAGGCAGGCAATCCGGTCAGGTCGCTGGCGGACCTGGTGCGCGACAATCCGGGGCTCGCCCGGCTGCTCGGCGTGCCGGAGCGAGCCGCTCCGGGGCGGCGCAAAGCCGGCCGGCGATGAGGGACCGGAACCGGAGCGATCATGGTGTTCGAGGGAGGCGCCATGCTATCGTTTGGATTTCTGGCACTCGCCATGAGCAGCGTTCCGGCCGCCGCACCGCCCTCCTTCGACGAGCTGATGAACATCATGCGGAACTTCCAGGAGAGCCGCGTGCTGCTCGCCGCCGTCGAGCTGGACCTGTTCACTGCCGTGGGTGAGGGCGGGTCGGCGGACGAAGTTGCGGCCCGGCTGAAGACGCACCCGCGGGCGACGGAGATGTTGCTGAACGCGCTGGTGGCCGTCGGCGCGCTGACCAAATCCGGCGGCGTGTTCCGCAACACGCCGGAGACGGCCCGCTATCTGGTGGCGGGCTCGCCGGAGAACCAGCGGCCGGCGCTGATGCACACGGTCCACGTCTGGAAGGCGTGGACCACCCTGACCGACTGCGTCCGCGCGGGCACGGCCGTGCTGCCGCCCGGCGTCGAGGCCCGGGACAAGCAATGGACGCAGGCTTTCATCGCGGCGATGCACCGCAACGCGATGTCGGCGGCGCCGGCGCTCGTCGAGGCCGTCGGGGCCGCCGGAGTCCGGCGTCTGCTCGACATCGGCGGCGGTTCGGGAGCTTATTCGATTGCTTTCGCGCAAGCCAATCCGGAGCTCCGGGCCGAGGTGCTCGATCTGGCGGCCGTGGTTCCCATCGCGCAGAAGCACATCGCCGAAGCCGGACTCGGCGAGCGCGTCACCACGCGCGTCGGTGACCTGCTCACGGACGAGTTCGGCGAAAACTACGATCTGATTCTGCTTTCGGCCATCTGCCACATGTTGAGTCCCGAGGAGAACCAGGACCTGCTGCGGCGCTGCCGCCGCGCGCTCGCCCCCGGCGGACGCATCGTCATTCGCGATTTCGTTCTCGATCCGGACAAGACGAGCCCGAAAGCGGCCGCGCTGTTTGCGCTCAACATGCTGGTGAACACGCGCGCCGGGTCGACTTACAACGAGGCCGAGTACCGCGCCTGGCTCGATGCGGCGGGTTTCGACGGCGTCGCCCGGCTCCGGCCGGACCTCATCCTCGCGCGCCGGCCATGACGAGGATCTCGCGCCGCTCCTCCGCAGTGAGCTCGACCGGGTTGCCCTTCATGCTGCTGGCGCGGGCGGCTAGGTCGGCCAGCGCGTCGATGTCGGCCGCCCGGATGCCGTAGGAGGAAAGCGGCGGGATGGCCAGTTCCGAGCAGGTCCGCCGCACCCACTCGACGCCGTCCTCGGCACGCGCGCCGGGATCGCCGGTGAGCAGCCGCGCGATCTCCTCGTAGCGCCGGAGGGCGTCGCTTTCCGGAGCGCGGGCGCGCAGGGCGCCGATGTTGGTTTCCATCACCGGGGCCAGCAGCGCAGCGCAGACCGCTCCGTGGGGAGCCTCGAA
>JBBIMZ010000367.1:0-4508 GCA_037444135.1 Solibacteraceae bacterium | reverse complement strand
AGGTCACGGGAGTTCTGGGGGAAGGACGGCTCGGCGGCCGTGCCAAACATCGACGAGGCGTTATCGAGCGCCTGGCTGAAGGTGTAGGAAGAGAGCATCTCGAAGCCCTGACTGAATCTTCGCTCCAGCCGGACCACGGCGGCGTGATAGATGCTCGAAGCTCCCGATTCCACATACTGCCAGCCGGCGAACTGAGCGAGCGGCGGAGGCTCTCCCGGGCGGGGCTGGTTCAGATTGCGCCGGTCGAGCAACGCCGTCCCCTTGGATCCCACGTAGCCCGCCTCGATCACCGTCCGCGGCGCCAGAGCGTATTGCAGCGTCAGGTTCCAGTGCTGCATATACCCCTGGCGGAAGTCCGCGGCGATCGAGATCGGCACGGTGGGAATCGGGACGTTCGGCTGGCGGAGGATGTCCTGGATCGTGTTCGTCCCGGTGTTGAAGAATAGCAGCGTCTTGAAGAAAGGCGGATTGAAACGCGGGCCGACGTTGCCGTTGAGGATGCCGACGTCGAAGAAAAGTCCATAGGCCCCGCGCAGAACCACGGCTCCGCTCGAGGACGCCCGCCAGGCGAGGCCGATGCGTGGGGCGAAGTTGTTGCGGTCGGCCCGGAAAGTGGCTCGGGCCAGGCCGCGGGTGCCGGCCGGAATGTACTGGCAGTCCGGTTGTGGCGAACAGGCCGCTGAGGCCGGAGAGACGTCCGGAATACTCAAGCGGTTCTCCGTATCGACGGGCGGGCGGTCGTACTCATAGCGCAAGCCGGCGTTGATCGTCAGCCGCCGGTGAAGCCGGATATCGTCCTGCACGAAGAAGTTCAAGGCATGTGTGCGCAGGTTCGTGAATGTGTCGCCGGAGGTGGCGACGGCCAGCTCCGGCGTGCCCATCAACAAATCCTGGAGGGGATTGCCGCTGAAGCCGCCGTAGAACTGCCACCAGCCGCGGGCCAGCAGATCGAGAAAGAAGTCCAGGTGGACGAGCCGCGCCTCGCCTCCGAATTTGATCTGGTGGCGCCCGCCGCCGGCTTCCGGGTTCCAGGCCAGTGTATCGGAAAAGTGGAAGGTTTGCGGCCGGCGCTCCTGCGGGGTATTGATCGGCTCGCCGATGCCGGCGAAGCCGGCCACGCTGACGTTGGGGAAGCCGAGATCGACCGGATCGGCTTTCAGCGTAGGAAATCCCAGCTCCCGGCTGCGGTCGCGGCCGCTGCTCTCGTGCAGAATGCGTGCTCTGAGCCGGCTGTAGCCGAAGCGGGCTTCATTGACGGTGCGGGGGCCGGGGGCGTGGATCCAGGCGCCGGCGGCGTTCTGGCCTCGGTTCTGGTTCGAGCTGCCGAAACCCGCAAGCGGCGTGAAGGCGTAGAACGGATCGTAGGGGTTGAAGCGGTCCTGTTCGAAGATCGTGAAATGGCCGGCGAGACTGTCGCGGTCGCTGAAGCGGTGATCGAGCTTCACCAGGCCCTGGTGAACCGTGTTGCGGAGCACGGGCGAGGCGATGTAGAAGTTCGAGGCGTTCGGGTCGCCGACGTTGGCGGCGGGGTACAGCCGGAGTACGGCCTCGCCGGCCGGGTTGCGCAGGGCGGCGGGAACGGCATCGAGGGCTTTCCGGCGTTCGTTCTGGGAGGGAACCGTGGCGCCGCGGGTGATCGCCTGCCGCTGGCGGAGCTGCTCATAGGAGACGAACACAAACGTCCTGTCCTTGCGAAGCGGCCCGCCCGCGGCGGCGCCGAACTGATGGCGGTCATAGCCCGGGATCTCCCCGCAGGAGCCGGGAGCGGAGCCCGCAGCGCAGTCCGGCAAGTCGAAGAAGTTCTTGGCGTCCAGATGCCGGTTGCGACCGAACCAGAAAGCGGCGCCGTGCAGGCTGTTGGTCCCGCTTTTCAGCACGACATTCACTTGCGCGCCGCCGTTGCGCCCGAACTCGGCCGAGTAGCTGCTGGTGTGGACCTGGAACTCCTGAATGGCCTCCACGGAAGGCAGCGCGGCGTAGATGTTGATGGACTGGTCGTTGTTGTCGATGCCGTCCAGCAGGTAATTGTTGGCCTGCTCGCGTGCGCCGTTCACGCTGACGGCGGCGCCCTGCGTCGAGTTCTGCGAACCGTCGCTCGGAGCATGCGTGCCGGGAACCAGAAGCGTGAAATAGAGGAAGTTCCGCTCGTTCAGCGGCAGCTCGACCAGCTTGCGGCCGTCCACCACTTGGCCGAGCCCGGACCGGTCGGCTTGTACCAGGGGCGGGGCGCCTTCGACCGTGACGGACTGCCTGAAGTCGCCCAGTTCGAGCCGGAAATCCACGCGCACCGTCTGGCCGACATCGAGTTTCACTCCTTCGCGCACGGCGCGGCGAAAGTTCGGCGCTTCGACGGCGACGTCGTATTTCGCCGCCGGAAGCACGGCGGCGAAATACTCTCCGCTCGCCCCCGTCTCGGCTTCCCGCGTGGCATTGGTGGCGGGGTTGCGGATGATCAGCCGGGCGCCCGGCACAGGGAGTCCCGAAGGATCGAGGACCGTGCCGACGATCGTGCCGTTCGGGCTGACGGCGCCGAGCAGCCCTGCCCCGAGTGCCCACGCAGAAATGAACCTGACCAGAGTGGTATGCGCCCGTTCCGTACATGTGAGCATAGCACAAGGGGACGGGCGTCAGCCCCGCAGGCTGCCGGGACCGGCTTGACGTAACATAAGCTCCATGCAACGCCGGCGCGTGCTGGTCTGCGGGAGCAATTACGGCCGGATCTACTTCGAGGCGATGAAGCGGAGCGGCGGCGCCTACGAGCCCGCCGGGCTGTTGGCCCGGGGCAGCCCGCGTTCGGTCGCGCTGGCGCAGTCCGCCGGGGTGCCGCTATATCGCTCGGCCGGGGAAGTTCCGGCCGGCATCGACGTGGCGTGTGCGGCGCTCGGCATGGGCGCCGAAACGGTCACGCTGGCCCTGATCGACCGAGGCATCCCGCTGCTGTGCGAGCACCCGCAGCGGCCCGCCTTTCTCCGGCGCGCGCTAGGGACGGCTCGCCGCCGGCGCACGCCCTTCCATCTGAACGGTCACTTTTCCCTGCTCCAGGCGCCGCGCGCCTTCATCGAGGAAGCGCGGCGGCTGGGCGCGGCCGAGCCTCTCCTGTTTTCTCACGGGCAGGCCACCGATCGGTCTTTGTACGGCCTGATCGACATCGCGGCGCAAGCTCTGCCCGATTTCTCACCGGGCCGGTTCCGGGCCGTCTCGAGGCAGCCGCCGTGGGTGGCGCTTCGCGGCCGCCTCAACGGCGCGGCGACTTTGCTTGAAATCCAGTGGCCCTTCCGGTCCGAACTCCCTGATGGCAGCCCGCACTATCTGCTCGATCTACGGATCGCCCTCGGTTTCCGCTCCGGCATCCTGACGCTTCTCTCCGTCGCCGGGCCGGTGGTCTGGAACGGCAACTTGGGCCGGATCGAGGCGGGCGGAAAGCAGCTGTGGAGGGTGCTTCGGGGCGCTGGAGACCGCACCGGCAAGGCTTTCCAGGAGTCGAGAGTCCGGGCCAACCTGCTCGCGCTGGATGCGTTGGTGGAAGAGATCGCCTCAGGCCGCCGCCCGCCCGAGCAGAATCCCGGCCGCATTCTCGCCGTCAGCCGCCTCTGGGAGCGGCTGACGGAGCAAGCCGGCGCCCCGCGCGCAGCCGGTCACGCGCCGCGAAGCGCTTCGAGCAACTGAGTCCCTTTCGGACTTCCCCATCCCGTGCACGGGTCCCACCCCGGCGAAGCGTGAAAGCGCGGCCCGCTCTCGCCGCTGCTGATGTCGCGAAAACCGGCGCGGAATCGGGCTTGATACAGGAGCGGCGTAAGGTAGCCTGCGGGCACGGCCAGCTTCTCATTGAGCCGGGCGACGAGCGCGGCCCACAGCGGCGCGGCGGCGCTCGTGCCGCCCATGGCGATGTCGAGGCCGGCCGCCAGGATTTCGTATCCGGTGGCGACATCAGCCTTGGCCGCCACGTCGGGCACTCCCCGCCCTTCCGCCCCGGCCTTCTCGCGCACGCGCGCCGAGACCTGCCAGTCCGGCCGCGCAAACAGGCGGCTGGCGCCACCTGCGGAAGCCATCGAGCGCCCGCCGAACTCCTCCCTCCAGACCGTCTCAGGCGTCCCGCGCCGAGACAACGTCAGGTGCGTCCCGCCGCAGGCCACCACATGCGGACTCGAGGCCGGGTAATTGACGCGGGGCGTCCCGCCCGCGCCCGCACCGTCGCCGTCATCGCCGGAAGAACAGCAGACCGTGACGCCGCGCAGCGCAGCGATCCTGAACAGCCGCTCGATCGCCGCGACCGTGGATCCGTTGAAGCCGTCCTCAGCGGCGCCCCAACTCAAGGAAAGGATCGCCGGGCGGTTGCGGGTCTCGCGAAGGGCGGCGCGTATCGCCTGAAACTGTCCGTGTCCGGTAATCGGCGCAAAGTAGACGGTGATGCGGGCCGCGGGAGCCAAAGCGCCGGCCAGCTGGAGGTCCATCGTGGTTTCGATCGTCCAGCCGACGCGCTCGGTCTGCTCCTTGGTCAAGCCGCCGCC
>JBBIMZ010000366.1:0-4522 GCA_037444135.1 Solibacteraceae bacterium | reverse complement strand
TCGAGACCCTACGAGAGTTGAAACTCGAGAAGTCGACGCTCGTGGTGCTGCTGTCGGATCACGGCGAAAGTCTCGGCGAGCACGGCTACGTAGGTCACGGGCGTCACTTGTACGAGAACATCGTGCGCATACCGCTGATCTTCCGGTGGCCGGGCGTCGTGCAAGCGGGCAAGAGCGTCGCGAGCGACGTCTCGTTGCTCGATGTCGCACCGACGATCCTCGAACTCGCCGCAGGCGCCGGCTACGAGTTGCCGGTGCCGCTGGGCGGCCGGAGCCTGGCCGGCTCGCTTTACGAGGGGGGAGCGCCGCCGGAGCAGCGCGTCATCCGCCACCTCACCTTTGCCGGCAAGAAGGGTTTCTTCCCGCGCTGGTTCAGCTTCCTTTGGACGAGCGGGAATGAGCGGCCGCTGCGCGTGGGCCTGCTCGCCGGCTCGCGCAAGCTGATCTGGTCGCCGCAGGACGAGTCGCTGGAAATCTTCAACCTCACGCGGGATCCGTTCGAGCAGGCGCCGCTGAAGCCCGGGCGCAAGACTCCGCTGTACCAGGCCGAGACGGCGCGGCTCGATCAATGGTTCGAATCGACCGCGGGTGCGGCCGGCGCCAACCGGATGACCGAGAAGGATCTGGAGGCGCTCAGGAGCCTGGGCTATCTCCAGTAGCCGGAGGCGGCGCAATCAACAGGTTGTCGATCAGCCGCGTTCCGCCCACCCACGCCGCCACGGCGATGCGCGCCGGGCCACCGAGGCTTGAGACAGGCTGCATCTCGTCCGGGTCGACGATCTCCAGGTACTCGATGCGCACTTCCGGCTCTTCTCGAAACACGGCTTCGGCGGCGCGTTTCAGGGCCGCCGCGTCCCGGACGCCGCTTTCGGCCGCACGCCGCGCGGCCTCAAGCCCGCGAAACAGCACGGTGGCCGCCCGGCGGTGGCGCGCCTCGAGCCGGCTGTTGCGCGAACTGAGCGCCAGCCCGTCGGGTTCCCGCACCGTGGGAACGGCGACGATCTCGACCGGCACATTCAGATCCGCGACCATGCGGCGGATCACGGCCAGTTGCTGAGCGTCCTTTTCGCCGAAGTAGGCGCGGTCCGGCTGGACGATCATGAACAGCTTCATCACCACGGTGTCGACGCCGCGGAAATGGCCCGGTCGGTGCGCGCCGCACAGGTGATCGGTGAGGCGCTCGACCTCGACGAACGTGCGGAGCGGTCCCGGATACATCTCCGCTTCGCTCGGGGCGAAGATCAGGTCCACGCCGAGGCGCCGGCAGAATTCCACGTCGGAGGCGAGCGTACGCGGGTAGCGGGCGAAGTCCTCGAGCTGGTTGAACTGGATCGGGTTGACGAAGATGCTGACGACGACGGCGCCGCACTCGCGCCGAGCCTGCTCGATCAGGCGCCCGTGACCGGCATGGAGGGCGCCCATGGTGGGCACGAGGCCGATGCTCTCGCCGCGGCTGCGCCGGGCCGCCACGGCGGCCCGCAGCCCGGCAATCCCGTGGAAAACCTCGGGGCTCATCGCGCGGCGGGGAACTTTCCTTCCTTCACTTCGGCGGCGTAGCGGCGCGCCGCCTCGAGGACCTGCTCGCCGAGGTTGGCGTACTGCTTGACGAAGGGCGGAACGAAGTCGGGCGTCAGTCCGAAAGCGTCGTAGCAAACCAGCACCTGGCCGTCGCAATGAGGGCCTGCCCCGATGCCGATCGTCGGCACGCTCACCGCCTCGGTGACGCGGCGGGCGACGGCGTCGGGGATGGATTCGAGGACGAGGGCGAAGACGCCGGCGTCCTCGAGCAGGCGGGCGTCTTCGAGAAGCTGCTCGGCGTCCTCTTCGTGCCGGGCCTGGCGGCCGAAGCCTCCCAGACGGTGCACCGACTGCGGCGTCAGCCCGAGGTGACCCATCACCGGAATGCCGATCTCGCCGAGCCGCCGGACGGCCTCGACGACGGGCCGCCCGCCTTCCATCTTGACGGCCGCCGCGCCGCCTTCCTGGATGAGCCGCCGCGCGGTGTGAACCGCCTCACCCACGCTCGCCTGGTAAGTCAGAAACGGCATGTCGGCGACCACCAGCGCCCGCTTGACGCCGCGCGCGACCGCCCGCGTATGGTGAACCATGGCGTCGAGCGTCACCGGGATCGTGGTCTCTTCGCCCATGACGACCATGCCGAGCGAATCGCCGACGAGCAGGATGTCGATGCCGGCCGCTTCGAGCAGGCGCGCGAAGGCCGCGTCGTAGGCGGTCAGCATGGCGATCTTCTCGCCGCGCCGCTTCATCTCCTTGAGATCGGTAATGCGGACGCGCCTGGTCTTTTCGGCCATCAGCCTTCCGGCTCAGCCCAGCAAAGCCTCGATCGCGCGCGCCTTCTCCTCGTCGAGTCCGCCACGCCGAGCCAGATCGATAGTGTAGCGCGCCGCTGCGCGATAAAGCTCTCGCACGGGTTCGGGCGCCGAGGCCAACGCCGCCCAGTGCGCGCGGACCGTCTCGACGTCTCCGCGCGCGAAGGGGCCGGTCAGGGCCCGCTCGGGGCCCAGACGCAATGCGTTGGCGACGCCGGCCGAAACGAGCGGCGTCAGGGCGGCGAGCGCCTGCTCGCGATCCAGACCAGCCTGGGAGAACAACCCCACGCCGGCGTCGAGCAGCGCCGCGAAAAAGTTACACGCCATCACCGCTCCGGCGTGGTAGAGCGGGCGGTTCTCGTCGGAGATCTCGAAGGCCCGGCCCCCGATGAGCTCCACGAGGCGCCGCGCCCACGTCGCGGCCCTCGAATCCCCGCTCACGGCGAACCAGGCGCCCGGCAAGGTGGCGACGCCCTGCGCGGGGTCCGGGACGGTTTGCAAGGGATGAAGCGAGCCGCAGGCCACCCCGCGAAAGCGCAGCGGCTCGAGCGCCGCCACGCCGAGCGTTCCGCTCGTGTGCACGGCGATCCCCTCCATGCCGGCGGCGGCCAGCGCGGCGGCTACGGCAGTCACCGCATCGTCGGGGACGGCGATGAGGATGCGGGAGGCGCGCCGAGGCAGTTCGGCGTAGCCGGTTGCCGCCACGCCGGCCCCAATGAAGGCCGCGGCCGCCCGCGCGTGGTCCGGGTCACGGCAAGCGACGGCGGCGACGGGTTCTCCCCTCTCGCGCAAGAGCCGCCCCAGCGCCTGCCCCAGGCGGCCTCCCCCGGCGATCGCGATCGGGCTCTCGTCAACGGCGGTCATCAGCTTGAGTGTGGCACAGAGGCCGGGCCACCCTGCGCCACACTCGGCTGCGGATCTACCAGTAGAGCTTCAAGCCCAACTGCATCCGCCGCGGCTCGTTCAACGTGCTGGTCACCTGGCCGAACGTGGGCGCCTGCACGTTCCGGCTGCCGGGGTTGAAGCGCGGCGTGTTGAAAGCGTTGAACATCTCCCAGCGGATGTCGATCTTGACCGATTCGGTGATCGGGAAGCTCTTGGCGAGCGAGAAGTTCGCCTGCTTCTGCCACGGCATTCGCGCTTTCGGGTTGTAACGGGTCGTGTTGCCCGGCCGCGTGTCGGGTTGCGGCCCGAAGAAGGACGCCGGCTGGAAGTAGCGGTCGCCGCCCAGCCAGTTCGGATTGTCGTGGTGGACGATCCAGCCCTCGTAGGTCGGCGCGTGCGCCGCGTTGCGGCCGTTGAAAATCGGGAACGTAACGCTGTTGTTCAGCTCCAGCGGGAAGCCGCTCGAGTAGAAATGAATCCCTGCCACGCGCCAGTTGCCGAGCACCCAGTGCAGCGGCGTGTTGTTCAGCCAGCGCTTGCCCTTGCCCACCGGCAACTCGTAAATGTAGCTGAACTTCAAGTTGTGGGTCTGGTCATACTGCCCGATGGACTTCTCCAGGCGCCGGTTGTAGTGATCCAGGGCGCTGTTATCGGCGTCGTAGGAGTCGGCGTCGGTGATCAGCTTCGAGACCACGTAGGAGCCCTGGAGCGTCAGCCCGGCCGAGTAGGCTTTCTCGAGCTTCAAGACCAGAGCGTGGTAGCTCGAGTGGCCGCTCTTGTCGCCGTGGCCGGAGGCCGTGTCGATGTTCAAGTACTGCGGGAACGGGCGGAGCGCCTGGGCCACGCTGACCGGAGCGCAGGTGCGGCTGAAGTCGCAGTCGATGTTCCGATATGGCCGCGTAATGCCCGCCGCCCTGGCTGCGGCCGAATCGACGTTGCTGGTCAGCAGCGCGCGGCCGTACCTCTCGAAGACGCTGAAGGGGAGCTGGTTCATCGGCTTCAAGCCGGCCACCAGGTGAGCTCCGATCGTGGCGTTGTAGGCTGCCTCGACGACCACGGAGTTGCTGAGCTGGCGCTGGAGCGAGAAGGTCCACTGATAGTTGGTGGGCAGCCGGACCGATTCGTTGTCCCAGTAGGCCGTGTTGTTGCCGTTGGAAAAGCTCGGATCGATCACCGGCGGCTTGGTGTACGGCGGCAGGCCCTGGTCCATCAGGAACGCCGGGGTGACGCCCTGATCGAGGCTCTGGGGACGGAAGATCAACACTGCGCCCTCGAAGTGCGTGCTGCCGGTGACTGTTTTCGCCACA
>JBBIMZ010000365.1:0-4524 GCA_037444135.1 Solibacteraceae bacterium | reverse complement strand
CGACACGTCGGTCGAGGTGCCGCCCATGTCGAAGCCGAGGACGCGCCGGAAGCCGGACGCCCGCGCCATCTCGACCGCGCCGACGGCACCGCCGGCCGGTCCGGACAGAACGGTCCGCACGGGATAGCGCCGTGCCTCCGCCGTGCTCATGAAGCCGCCGTTCGATTGCAGGATCCACAGACCCGACCGCCAGCCCCGCTCAAGCTCGCCCAGATAGGCCTCCATGAGCGGCCCGACATAGGCGTTGATCACCGTCGTGCTGGCGCGCTCGTACTCGCGGAACTCGGGCGAGACGTCGTGGGAGCAACTCAGAAATCCCAGCCCTTGGATCGCCGCCGCCACCGCGCGCTCGTTCTCCGGATTCTGGTAGGAGTGCAACAGGCAGAGGGCGACCGAAGAGATGCCGGAGCGCCGGAGGCGCTCGCCGAGCCGCTCGAGTTCGGACCGGGTGGGCGTTCTCGCCACCGAGCCGTCGTAGCAGGTGCGCTCCCGCACGCCGTAGCAGTCGGCGCGCTCGACCAGGGGCCGCCGCAGCGGGGGCGTCAGGTCGTAGAGCCGCGGCCGGTTCTGGCGGCCGATGTGGACCAGATCTTCGAAGCCTTCGGTCGTGACGAGCGCCGTCCGGGCGCCTTTGCGCTCCAGCAGGGCGTTGGTCGCCACAGTCGAGCCATGGATCACCTCACAGCCCTCGCCCGCCCCGGCGCGGGCGAGACCGGCGAGAATGACCTGCGCCGGAGCCTTGGGATTCGACCGGAGCTTGAAGCTTTCGATGCGCCCGCGCTCGCCGACGACGACGAAATCGGTGAACGTCCCGCCGGCGTCGACGCTGATCCGGAGAGCCGACACCTGACGATTCTACCGGAGCCTGCCGGCCGACCACAGAATGGCGTTGCGCACCAGCCGGCGGAAGCCGGGATGGCGCATCGTCGAATCGCTGTGGCCGAGCTGGATGTAGACCACACGGGCTTTGGGATGGGGCCCGAGATAGACGGCCGGGCGGTCGTTTTCCGGATGGTCGGCCTCCATCAGCACGGTAATGCGCGGCGAATGCCACATGCCGCGGTACAGCTCGTCGTGCACCGGCAGGGGGCCGACGCCCCGAATTACCGGGTGTCCGGCCATCGCCGGGACGGGTTTCACCACGAAGTCGACGCCCTCTTTGTACTGGCTGGCCGGATGCCCGTCGGCCGGCTTGATGAAGTAGTGGCCGCCGATCACCTCTTCGCGCCACCAGCGCCAGCCCGGGTAGGAGGCGATGGCGTGATGGACCGCAACGACGCCCTTACCGCTCTCGACGAACTCGCGGAGATTCGCCTGCTCGCTCTCGGCGATCTCCTGGTGCATGTCGTGCAGCAGCACGGCGTCGAAGCGCTCGGCCAGTTTCGGCCGGAAGGCCTCTCGGAGCGACGTGGCATGCTCCCAGCGGATCTCCCTGTGCCCTTCAAACAAGGTGTAGAAAGACACGGGATAGCCGTGCGCGCCGGTGACGACCAGGAGCCGCACGGCGTCTTTCTCCGGGCCCCGCACCGCGCTCTCGACGGCGCCGAGCGTAACCTCGCCCGTGGCCGCCCACTCGGTTCCCCGGAGCAAGGCCGTCAGCAAGCCCGGCTGGTGCATCGCCGACAGATCGTGCCCCAGCGTGATGTGGACCACCCGGCCCTTGCCGAACGCTACGGTCCAGATCTGGGGCTCGTCCCGCCCGGTTCCCTTCATCGCCGGATCGCTGTAGGCGGCGGCGATGACGTGCGCGTTGGGGCGCAGATCCAGCCGGTGATACAGCTCGTCGTTGGCGACAAAAGCCGGCGCCAGCCCGCGGGCGATGGGATGCTCCGGGTCGGTCCACCGCACCGGAAACACGTGCCGGATCGAATGGCCGATGTTCTCCGGCTTCCAGGCGGCGCCGAGCATCTCGGCGTAGGCCGGCCAGCCCTGGTCGCCGGCCGGCGAAGCCACCCAGCGGCCCTCCTTCAGCTCCATGCCGAAGAAGCGGCCGTAGCTGACGCCGTGGATGGCGCCCCTGCCCTTGCCGGAACGGAGGAAAGCTTCGACCGCGGCTTCCGATTGCCGGCCCCACCGCGGGCCGTTGTAGTGCAGCAGGAGGGCATCGTAAGGCGCCAGCGTCGCCGCCGTCAGACCCCGCGGCTCCTCGAGCACCTTCACCTCGAAGCGCCCGCTGTCCTCGAGCGCTTGCCGCAAGAAGGGCGCCGTAACGCGCCAGTCGTGGTGCGGCAGGTCGCTTTCACCGGTGATCAGCAGCACACGTACGGGCGCCGCCGCTGCGCTCGCAGCCACCGCGAGCGCCAGGACCAGATCTCGCCCACTGCCCATCGAACCTCCTGTTGCCGAGCAAGAAGTCGATTGTAGCGCCTCAGTGCGGCCTTCGGTTTCGGCGTTTCCGGGAGGTGTGCGGGCGAGAGGCGCTTGACAGGCCGGATCGAACTTGTTAAGTTTTTCCTTTGGCTTGTCAACGACAGGAGAAAACCCTAGTGTAGACCTTGGATGCCGATCAAAGGAGCAATGCAATCACCTCAGGGCCGAATGGGGTGAAGGGGCCGCAGATGAAACAGGATTATTTCATCGTCGTATTGGCGCATTCGTTCCACGGGCGCATCCGGCGGATCCACGTTCCGCACCGCGTCGTGTACCTGATCCTCGCGCTGGCGCTCGTCGGCGGGATCACGCTGCTTGGCTTCGCCGCCAGCTACGTCCGCATGGTCATGAAGGTCTCGGGCTACAATTCGCTGCGCGCAGAGCTGGATTCGCTCCGCCAGCGCTACCAGCTCCTTGAGCGCGAGGCGACGCAAAAAAACGAGCAACTGGCGACGCTCCAGATCTTCGCTACCGAAGTCTCGCTGGCGTACGGCATCAAGCAGAAGCTGGAAGGGCCGTCCAACATCGCCGCCGAAGGGTCGCTGGTGCCGAGTTTCACGGAAACGCTCGAGGAGTATAACTTTCTGAAGAGCGCGAGCTTCTCCGTGTTCTCCCGCAAGTACCCGCGGCTCTGGCAGACCAACACGCGGCCGACGCTCTGGCCGGTGAACGGGCGCCTGACCAGCTATTTCGGCAAGCGCACCGATCCGTTTACCGGGATGGGAGCCTTCCATCCGGGCGTCGACATTCCGGCGCCGCAGGGTGAGCCGGTGCGCGCCGCCGGCGACGGCGTCGTGATTCAGGCCGAGTGGGCGGGTCAATACGGCAGACTGGTGATTATCGATCACGGCGGGGGCATGACGACCTATTACGGCCACCTCTCCCGCATCGATGTGGTTCCCGGTCAGGAGGTGCGTGTCGGCCAGATCATCGGGGCGGTGGGCACTTCCGGCCGGACCACGGCGCCGCATCTGCATTACGAGGTTCGCCAAGGGGGGAATCCGGTGAACCCGTATATTTTCTTGCGGAACTCGGCGCGGACCATGAACGCAGCGAAACGGGACCTGCCGTTCTGACGATCGGCGTCGGAGCGCAGGCGGCCGGCCTGCTCGCCGCACGGGGATACTGGGAGTAACCTTTGAAACAACACCGATGGCGGCCGGCAGCCGCCGCAGCCGCGATGATTTCACTCGGCTTGGCGTATGAGCGCACCCGGACCGTACCGCTGATGTCGGAGGCGGCCAACGCCTGGCTGGCTTCGCTCAACGCCGAGCAGCGGGCCAAAGCTACGTTCCCGCTCGATGACGAGCGCCGCTTCTTCTGGCACTACATTCCGTCGCCTGACGTCGAGAAGCGCTTCGGACACCCGCGCTGGGGCCTCACGCTGCGCGAAATGACCCCCGCGCAGAAGCTCGGCCGGCGCCCTGCTCAGCGCCGGGTTGAGCCGCACCGGCTATATCAAGGCCACCACCATCATGAGCCTCGAGGAAGTCCTCCGGCTGATGGAGGGCGACAGCGGCGAGCGGCGCGATCCGGACAAATACCACTTCAGCATTTTCGGCCGGCCGTCGGAAAAGGGGGTGTGGGGCTACCGCGTCGAAGGCCACCATGTGAGCCTCCATGTCACGATCGTGGACGGACAACTGGCGGCCAGCCCCACGTTTTTCGGCGCCAACCCGGCGCTGGTCAAACAGGGGCCCCGGCAGGGGCTACGCGCCCTGGCCCGCGAAGAAGATCTGGCGCGGGATCTGCTGGCGTCGCTGACCCCCGAACAACGCCGGATCGCCATCGTTTCGCCGCAGGCGTACAAAGACATTCTGACGGCGGCCGACCGCAAGGCGGCCCTCGAAGGCCAGCCCAGCGGACTGAGCGCGGCTCGGCTGGACGCCCGGCAGCGGGAACTGCTCGAAGCTCTGGTGGCCGAGTACGCCGGCAACATGCCGCCGGAGATCGCCGAGGCCCGGATGAAGCAACTCCACCAAGCCGGCGCCAACGTCTATTTTGCCTGGGCGGGTTCGACCGAACGCGGCGGCCCCCACTACTACCGCGTCCAAACTCCGAAGTTTCTGATCGAGTACGATAACACGCAGAACGATGCCAACCATATCCACTCGGTGTGGCGGGATTTCGACGGAGACTTCGGCCTCGATCTGC
>JBBIMZ010000364.1:2153-4548 GCA_037444135.1 Solibacteraceae bacterium | reverse complement strand
AGACGGGTCTGGGGCTTCGACCTGGTGGCGGCCTGCTCGGGCTTCGTCTACGGGCTGACCACCGCCGCTCAGATGGTCGCCGCCGGCGCGCATGACCGGATCCTGGTGATCGGGGCGGACACCATGTCGCGAATCATCAACTACAAGGACCGCACCACCTGCGTCCTGTTCGGCGACGGCGCCGGCGCCATGCTGATCGAGCCGGCGGGCGACGGCGAGGTCGGCTTCATCGATTTCAACAATCTGGTCGACGGCTCCGGCGGACAATTCCTGAAGATGCCCGCGGGCGGCAGCCGCCTCCCCGCCAGCCATGAGACTGTCGACCAAGGTCTACACTACGTCCACCAGGACGGCCAGCAGGTGTTCAAATACGCGGTCCGCACCATGTATGAGACTTGCCGGGAACTGCTCGAGCGCAACGGCTTGAGCGCCCGCGATGTCGGCGCCTTCATTCCCCACCAGGCCAACAAGCGCATCATCACCGCCACGGCCGAGCGGTTGGGCATCCCCGAGGAGCGCGTGATCCTCAACATCGACAAGTACGGTAACACGACGGCTGCCACGATTCCGCTGGCCACGCGGGACGCCATTTGCCAGGGGCGCTTGAAAAAGGGCGACCTGGTGCTGTTTGCGGCCGTCGGCGCAGGCTACACCGCGGGAGTGAACCTGTGGCGGTGGGAGATGTAAGAGCCGCCGAAGCCGGCCGCTCGAGCGGCGCGCGTCGCAGCCGCCCTGCCGTCGCTGTCAAGGACCTGCTTTGGCTGCTCTATTTGTATCCTGTGCGGTTTTGCGCGCGCTGGATGCCCCTCGGTCTGCTCCGAAGCTGCACCGAGGCGGCGATGCCGCTGTGCCAGGCGCTGCTTGCCGGAGCGCGAAGGGATCTCGAGCGGCAGTTGACCCGGCGCCTCGGAGCGCCCGAGGCGGTCACCAGCCGGCTGGCCAGACGTTGTGTCGCCAACGCCATCCGCCGCCTCCTCGACGACCTGACGGTCGACCGGTTGCTGGCCTCCGGGCGCCTCAAGGCGGTCGAACTCACCGGTCTCGAACACCTGGAGGCGGCGCAACGGGCGGGAAAGGGCGTCATGGTGATCAGCAGCCATTTCTATGCGACGCGCCTTGCCAAGCGCTACCTGGCCCGAGCTCGGCTATCCGATGCTGTCGGTGCGGCATGGGGAGCCGCCGGACGCGCAGATGGGACGGCTCGGGAGCCAGTGGCTTCAGAAACGCTATGTGGACTTCCTGCATGGCGTCATTCGCGACGAAGTCTTCCTCCAGGATCCGGAATTCGCGTTGAAGGTTCTTGCGCGGCTCCGCTCCGGCGGCCTGGTGCAAGTTCATATCGACGCGCTGTTTTCCCGTGATCAGGTGCGGCTCCAGTTTCTGGGAACCCACCGGCGCTTCCCGGCGGGCTTCTTGCGGTTTGTCCGGCTCAGCGGCTGCGCCCTGGTGCCGATGCTATGCCTCGGCGACAGCGGCCGGCTGGCGATCCGCTTCGAGCCGCCGCTCCGGCTGATCGACGGCGGCAGCCAAGAGGAGTTCGTCATGCGGAACCTGCCTCCGCTCGTCGGATGGCTGGAGATGCAGATCCGGGAGCACCCGGACCAATGGGATGCCTGGAGGATCCGCCTGTGAGCAGCCTCGACGACGTGACGCGGCGCATCCGCGAGGTGCTCGTCCGGTCCCTGTCGCTGGATCTGGCCGAAGAGGGCGTGCGCTACGCGGAGAAGCTGGATGAATTGGCCGGCGTCGATTCGCTGGCCATGCTCGAGTTCGTCACGGCGCTCGAGAAGGAGTTCGGCCTGACGTTCGACGCCGAACTGCTGGAACTGGAAACCCTGAAAGACTTCCGCGCGCTGGCGGCGTACATCGAAAGCCGGCTCGCCGGCCCGGGAGGAGCGCCTGATGGTGGTTGAGCGTTTTCGAGAAGTCTGCGCCGCCTGCGGCGATCGTCCGGCGGTGATCGACGGCGGCGAATGCATCAGCTACCGGCGCCTTGCCGCCCGGGCGGCCTCGCTGGGGCGCCGTCTGGCCGGCGAGCTGTCGGTCGGCCCAGGAGACGTCGTGGCCGTCTCGTTGCCCAACCAGTGGCCGTTCATCGCGGCCTTTTTTGCGGCGGCGGATCTTGGGGCAATCTTCATGCCGTTCAATCCCCACTGGCGGGCGGCCGAGCTGCGCTGGTTCGCCGAACGGTTCCGCCCGGCGGCCGTGCTGGCCGGCGGCGCCGCTCGCCAGGAGTGGGATCAGCTCCGGGAATTCGTTCCCCAGGACAGACTCCTCGCCGTGGATGAGCCCGGATCGAACTTTCCGGAGGCAGAAGTCCCCGATGGCGCGCGAGGTTTCGACGACCAGCCCGCGGTCTACCTGCTCACCTCCGGCTCGACTGGCCGGCCGAAAT
>JBBIMZ010000364.1:0-2143 GCA_037444135.1 Solibacteraceae bacterium | reverse complement strand
CAGGAAGATGACGGCCAGAGCGAAGGAAGCGACGCTGGCGACCGGGGCCAGGAACGTGACGCCGGCGATCGGCATCCGCCCCGGACAGCGGTTCCTGTGCGTCGTGCCGTTTCACCACGCCAACGGCTTCGCCAACTCGATGCTGGCGCCGTTGCTGGCGGGGGCGACTCTGGTGCTGATGCGGCGGTTCTTGCCGGCGGCGGTCTTCGAGCTGGTGGACCGCGAGCGCATCGACGCGTTGATCGGTTCGCCCTTCGTCTACAACCTCCTGGCCGAGCAGAGCCCTTCGCCGGGCGCTCTGGCCTCGCTCGAAATCGCCATCTCGAGCGGCGCCCCCATGTCCGGCGCGCTCCGGGAGCGGTGCCGCGCGCGGCTCGGCATCCGGGTCCGCCAGCTCTACGGCTCGACGGAAACGGGGACGATCGCGGTCGAGCCGCCCGGCTCGGAACCCGTCGAGGGATCCGTGGGGCGGCCGATCCCGGGTGTGGAGGTACGCATCGCCGCCGGCGAAATCACCGTCCGAAGCCCGACGACCATGCGCGGTTACGTCGGCGAGGCGGAACTCAACGAACGGCTGTTCGTCGACGGGTTCTTCCGGAGCGGAGATTTGGGCCGGTTCGACGAGCACGGCAATCTGCTGCTCGGCGGGCGCACCAAGCGAGTTCTGAACGTCGGCGCCAGACCGAAATCATCCGGTGTGAACTCGAGCTCCGGCCCGGGCATCGGCTGGACCGCACCGAAATCATTGCGCATTGCCGCCGCCATCTTGCCGAATACAAGATTCCGAGGGTGATCCGGTTCGTCAGTGAGATCCGGACCGATCTTTCAGGAAAAACTTCCATCTACATGGAGGAGGGGAAACAAGGATGAGTTTTCCAACCCACCGGCCGAGGAGGTTACGCCGGACGGAGGAGATTCGCCGTTTGGTGCGGGAGGTACGGCTGTCGCCGGACGACTTCGTGCTGCCGTTGTTCGTCACCGCCGAGGAGGATGTCCGCAGGCCTCTGGCTGCGATTCCGGGAGTCGATCTGCTGTCCGGCAGGCACCTGCTCGAGGAGGCTCGCGCAGTGCGGGACCTGGGCATTCCCGCAGTGCTGTTGTTCGGCGTGGCCGGCGAGGAGGCCAAGGACGATGAAGCTTCCCTGGCCTGGGCGCCTGACGGCCCCGTCCCGCGCGCCATCCGGCTGTTGAAGGCGCACGTCCCGGAACTGGTCCTGGTCGCCGATCTTTGCCTGTGCGAATACACGCGCCATGCCCACTGCGGGCTGCTGCGCGCGGGTGAAATCGACAACGATCTGACGCTGGCGGCACTACAGAAGGCCGCCACGTCGCTGGCCGAGGCCGGTGCGGGCGTCATCGCGCCTTCCGGCATGATGGACGGATCCGTCCGGGCGCTGCGCCCGGCGCTCGATCAGGCTGGCTTTGCAGGCGTGCTCACCATGCCCTATTCGGCCAAGTTCGCCTCCCGCCTCTACGGTCCCTTCAAGCAGGCGACCCAGTCGGCGCCGGCGGAAAGCCTGCACGCCACGCATCAGGTCGACGTGGCCGGCGGGCGCCAGGCTCTCGCCAAGATCGGACTCGACATAGACGAGGGAGCCGACATGGTCACCGTCAAGCCCGCCATCGGATACCTGGACATCCTCTGGCAAGCGCGCCGGCGGTTCGACGTGCTTCTGGCCGCCTACAACGTTTCCGGAGAGTACAACGTGGTGCTGGCGGCGACGCGGGAGGACCCGCCGGCCGCTCATCCCCTGATGATGGAACTGCTCACTTCCATCAAACGCGCCGGCGCCGACATGATCATCACCTACTATGCCAAGCAGGCCGCCAAGGCTCTCCAGAGGCGAGAAGTGCACTGAACAGCCGAAGCGATGCGTTAGCATGACCTACATGAGTCGAGGTATTCTCCTGCTGCTGGCGGCGCTGTCAGCCCTGGCCGACGAGCTGCCCATCGCGGGCCTTGCCGGTGTCGGCTTCCGGGTCAGCAACCTCGAGGCGGCGCGCGCTTTCTATTCGGGTGTGCTCGGCTTTGAAGAGGCGTTCCGGATCCCCGGCCCGCCCGGCGGGGCCGACACTTACTGTTTCAAGGTCAACGACCACCAGTTCATCGAGGTTACGCCGGACCTCCCGCCGGGGGCGGCCG
>JBBIMZ010000363.1:0-4588 GCA_037444135.1 Solibacteraceae bacterium | reverse complement strand
GGCGGTCCAGCGGCGCCAATTGAGCGTCACGATGACCAACGAGGTCTTCCTGGCGCAATTCCGGGCCTGGATCCGCCAGATGCGTCGGATCGCTTCGGACCGGCCGGGCACCGGCGCATGCACGCTGGCTTCGGCGATGCATTTGTGGCTCTGGACGCTCGAGCACCTCGAAAAGCAGCGCGACGCGGACGGCGTGAAGCTCTTCCAGGGCGCGCGCCAAGGCGTCACCTTTCCCCTGGCCGACGCCCTGTGCTGGCTGCTGGCGTCGCGCTGCCAAATTCTCGACATCGTCGAGCTGGCGGAAAAGGGTCCGCATAACCCCGCGATCGCCGGAGGGTTGGAAGGGCTGTTGGACTTCTTCACCGATCTGGCGCATACGCAGGCGGCGCGGGCGGCCGGTGAAGTCGGCCGGATTGCGGCAGAGTTAGTCTTCGGTTACAGCCGGCATCCCGCCTGGGACGGTGGCGAGGCGGCCGCCTGCTACCAGGAGGACGAGCTGGTCGCCATCGAGAGCCTGGTGCCGGGCATCTCCGGTTACGCCACCGACCATGAGGTGATCCGGGCCGACGGGGGACATCCTCCGAAAGCCGGCCCCTGCGTCCGCTTCGAGGGCTTGGAGGATTTCACGCGCCTGCGCTCCAAGCTTGACGGGTGCCTCACCGGCGCCCGGCTGGCCAAAGACCACGCCGCCCGCGCCTTGACGCAGGTGATGATTCCGGCGGCGCTGGATTACCCGGCATGAGCGGCGCCGCGCCCGAGCGCCCGCGGCTGGAGGCCGACATCGTCGGCGTAGGCTTCGGTCCGGCCATGGGCGGTTTTCTTACGACGCTGGCGCGCCGGCTGGCCGATCCGGACAAGCCGCCGCTCGAAAGCCGCGCCCTGCCCGGGATGCCGCTTCAAGTGCTCTGTTATGAACGGGCTGACGACATCGGTTTCGGCGTCTCCGGCGCGGTCACCCGTGCGCGCTCCATGCGGCGCAGCTTTCCCGGACTCGATCCGGAACAAATCCCGCTGGCCGCGGCGGTCCGCCAGGAGAAGCTCCTCTACCTGCTCGATCCGCTGGGGGCCAGCCGCCGGCCGGCGGCGCTTCGGCTCGCCGACCGCCTCATTCGCCTCCTCCGGTTCGCGCTCCCGTTTCGCGACGAAGCGCTCGAAATCCCTTGGGTGCCTCCGTTCCTGCGCAAGGAGGGCGGCTTCGTCCTGTCGATCGGACAGTTCAATCAGTGGGTGGGCCAGCAAATCCTGATGACCGGCACGGTCCAGATCTGGCCGTCGACGCCGGTTGCGGATGTGCTCGTGGAAAACCGCGCCGTCACCGGGGTGCGGCTGATGGATCAGGGCGTCGACCGGCTCGGGCGCCCGGTCGGGGGTTACTTACCGGGCATGGAGGTGCGCGCCGGACTCACCGTAGTGGGCGATGGTCCGCTCGGCTCCGTCGGCCGCAAGATCGACGAAGCTTTTGGCGTTCCCGGCGGGCATCGGGCGCGCGATTGGGCGCTCGGCATGAAGTTCGTCATCGATCTGCCGGACCATGCCACGCTCGAACCGGGCGCCGTCTGGCATACCTTCGGCTACCCCGAGCCGGAGATTTTCGGCTTCTTGTACGTGCATGCCGGCCGGGTCGCCTCCGTGGGGATTTTCGTCCCCTCCTGGTTCGACAACCCCGCTCGGACCGCCTACCGCTACCTTCAGCACTTCATCCAGCATCCTTATCTGTGGCGGCACCTGGAAGGCGGACGTCTGCGATCCTGGGGGGCCAAGTCGATCCGCGAATCCGGCCGCCGCGGCGAGCCTTATCTGGCCGGCGACGGCTACGCGCGGATCGGGGAAGGCTCAGGCAGCACGAACGTGCTGACGAATTCCGGCATTGATGAGGCTTGGGCGACCGGCGTGCAACTGGCCGAAGCCGTGATCGAACTGGCCGAACAGGGCAAGCCCTTTACGCGGGGGAATCTGGAGGCGTCTTACGCGGCCCGGCGGCGCGCCAGCTGGGTCGGGCGGGAGGGCCGCGCGGCCGAGAAAGCGCGGGACGGCTTTCACCGCGGGTTCTTCAGCGGGCTGCTTGGCATGGCTCTGGCCGGCCTCACGGGCGGGCGGCTCGCCATGCCCGGCAGACCAAAGCCGCCCCGGAAGCTCGAGGAGGTCTTCGGCGGCCGCCTCGGCGAAGAGGAGATCGACCGCTTGCGGAGGGAATGCGCGCGCCTCGGCCGGCCGCTCCACGACGCGCTCATGGAGCGCGTCGGCTGGCCGCCCATCCCCTACGACGGGCGCCTCCTGGTCAGCCACCAGGATGCGCTGTTGATCGGCGGCAAGGTACAGGCGCCGCCCGGCGTCGCCGACCACGTCATCTTCCTGTATCCGGAGCTGTGCGAGACGTGCGGCGCGCGCGTCTGCATCGAGATCTGCTCCGGCCAGGCGATCCATCCGCAAACGGGCGGAGGTCCGGCGTTCGAGCGCGAAAAATGCGTCCACTGCGGGGCCTGCGTCTGGAACTGTCCGCAAGGAAACATCGTGCTCGAAGCCGGCGCCGGAGGGCTGCATTCGGCTGAGAACTGAACTCGAACAGGAGAATCGACCGGTGAACACCAGCTATCACATCGTAGTTTGCGCGGGCGTCGTCCCGGATCCGTTGCAGGCGCTCGAGCCGGCGCCGGGTCCGGCGCTGAAAAACGAGATGCTGCTCCCGGCGGTGCTCGACCCCTGGGCGGCGCATGCGCTTTACGAGGGCGCGCGGCTTGCCCGCGAGCATGCCGGCAGCCGGGTCTGGCTGGTCAGCCTGAGTCCGCGCGTCAAGCTCCAGCAAGTCATGATGAGCGTCGCACAGAAAGCGCTGTTCGAGCTGGTGGCGCTCGACGGACCGGCGAGCGGCTTCACCGACAGTGCGGAAGTCGCTGCGGCGCTCGCGGAGGCCATCGTCACCATTCCGGACCTGGACCGCTCCCGGCTGTTGCTTTTCGGCGGCTGGGAGTCGGCCGCGCGCGGCGCCGGCGCCACGTTGCAAATGGTTGGCGAACGCCTCGGCATCCTCGATCAGTTCCAAGGCGTCGATGAGGTTCGCGTCGAGCCCGACGGTTCGCTAATCATCCTCGAACGGATCGAAGGCGGCCGCCATCAGATCTCCCGCTGTGCGGGACCGCCGGCCGTGCTGGGCTGGGCGACCGGTTCGCTGCCGGAGCCGCCCAACCAGCCGCAGATCGGCATGCAGAACATGCGGGGAATCCTCCCGGCGCTTCAGCGAGCCAGGCCGGTGGCGCTCCCCGGCGAAGGACTCACTTTCGCCGGGGCGTGGCTGCCGAGCCAGCAGCGCCAGACTCGCGTCGTCAAGGATCTGCCGGCCGGCGAAATCGCGCGCGAAATCATCGCCTGGATCCGGGGGTGAGACATGGAGCGGATTCTGCTGTTGTTGCACGCCGAAGACAGCGGCGCTGTTTCCAGACTGGAACTGGAGGCAGTCACCGCCTCCCGCAACCTCTGCTGCGCGCTCACAGGCGCCGTGTGGAGCGTCGGGCTTGTGGGCCGGCACGTAGGACCGGCGGCCAGGCGGCTGGCCGGCTGCGGCGCGGCACGGTTCCTGTCCGTCAGCGGCGAAGAATTTTCCGTGCCGCGCTACGCCTCCGACGCGGCGGCAGCCGAGGCTCTGGTGCGGGCGGCCGGGGCGACCTTGATTCTCGCGCCGGCCACCGTGCGCTGGAACCGGTGCCTGGCCGGCGTGGCCCAGCGGCTCGGCGGGCGCGTGGACACGCATGTGACCCGGCTCGAAGCTGAAGGGAGCCTCGTGGAAGCGCGCCGCTGGTACTACCGGCAGCGAATGGAAGCCACCCTGCGCCGCAGCCGCCGCCCGTGGTTCGTGCTGCTCGACCCCGGCTGCGCGCTCCCTTGGTCGGGCGAGGCCGGCGACGTGGTGATCGAGACTGTCGCCGCCGCACTGCCCCCGGCGGCCCGGCGCACGACTGTGATCGGCTCGCGAGCTTCCCAAGCGGGCGAACAGACCATCCGCCCGGACGCAAGCCTCCTGTTCGTCGCCGGCGCCGGCTGGACGAAGCAGCAGCCCGACGGCAAGACGCACGTCGACGAGGCGGCCCGGTTGATCCTCGAATTCGTGCGGAAGATGCACGCCTCGCTCGGCAGCTCGAAGTCGCTGGTCGACCTGGCCGCCGAGGGCCAGGCGGTGCTGCCGTTTCTGACGCACCTGCACCAGGTCGGCCAGACCGGCTCGACGCCGCGCCATCCGAAAGGGCTGGCCACCTGCTGCCACGGCGAAGAGCCCCACGTGGTTGGCTGGCGCTTCATCGCCGAACGTCGCGCGGTGAATCTGGATCCGAACTGCGGCTGGGCGCGCGGCAAGGCGGACGTCGTTTACGTGGCCGACGCCTTCGCGGTGCTGCGGGAGATCCTGGCGCAACTGGACGCGCAGGCCGGCTGAACGCCGGCCTCGGCCTCCACCATACTGCGGCGCGTCATATACTGGAATCGGGACCGCCCCGGAGGAGAGAGCCGTGCGCGATGTCAGGAGCTGGACCCGGCGGATTGCGGACGGTGCGGGCGAACTGGCGCTGCCGTTGATCGAGGAAGCGCTCTCGAGCGACAC